>JAKSRP010000040.1 GCA_024403555.1 Lachnospiraceae bacterium
TACACAGTAGACAAAGCAGCAACTTGTACTGCAGAAGGCTCAAAATCCAGACACTGCAGTAGATGTTCAGCAAAAACAGATGTAACAGCAATCGCAAAAGTGGCACATCAGTATGACACAGGAAAGACAACAAAGTCAGCTACGTGTACAGAAACAGGAGTAAAAACCTATACATGTAGTGTATGCAGTGGAACAAAGACAGAAACGATTGCAGCATTGGGACATAATTATAGCTCTAGCTACACAGTAGACAAAGCAGCAACTTGTACTGCAGAAGGCTCAAAATCCAGACACTGCAGTAGATGTTCAGCAAAAACAGATGTAACAGCAATTGCAAAAGTGGCACATCAGTATGATACAGGAAAGACGACAAAGGCAGCAACGTGTACAGAAACAGGTATAAAAACCTATACATGTAGTGTATGCAGTGGAACAAAGACAGAAACGATCGCTGCATTGGGACATAATTATAGCTCTAGCTACACAGTAGACAAAGCCGCAACGTGTACTGCAGAAGGCTCAAAATCCAGACACTGCAATAGATGTTCAGCAAAAGCAGATGTCACAGCAATTGCAAAAGTACCACATCAGTATGATACAGGAAAGACAACAAAGTCAGCAACGTGTACAGAAACAGGTATAAAAACGTATACTTGTAGTGTATGCAGTGGAACAAAGACAGAAACGATCGCTGCATTGGGACATAATTATAGCTCTAGCTACACAGTAGACAAAGCCGCAACGTGTACTGCAGAAGGCTCAAAATCCAGACACTGCAGTAGATGTTCAGCAAAAACAGATGTAACAGCAATTGCAAAAGTACCACATCAGTATAATGCTGATGAAGTTGATAAACTTCCTACATGTACACAATCCGCAACATTGACTTATACATGTGTGAAGTGCAAAGATATCATTCATGAAGAAAAGCCAGCGTTAGGTCATGATTTTGGAAAAGATTATATTGTTGATCTTAAAGCTACCATCGACAAGGCAGGATCAAAATCGTTACATTGTAGTCGATGTGATGTGAGAGATTCAGTGACTAGTATTCCGAGAATTTCTACTTTCACAATTTATAAAGGAAAGACTGTAACACTTCCTACAAGTGGAAAAGTTACTAAATGGACAACAAGTAGTAAGTCTTATGTAACAGTTTCTTCTACTGGCAAGATTAAAGGAATTAAAAAAGGCTCTGCTACGATCACAGCAACCATTGGAGATAAGAAGTATACTTGTAAAGTGACCGTCAAAAATTGTTCTATCACAGTTAATAAGACTAAGGTTACCATCAAGAAAGGTAAGACATATCAATTAACAGCAAAAGCGACACCAGATGCAAAAGTAACTTGGTCTACAAGCAAGAAATCTATCGCAACGGTTAGCTCTTCTGGAAAAGTCACAGCAAAGAAAAAAGGTAAATGTTATATCTATGCTAAGGCTAATGGAGTAACAAAGAAAATTACAATTACAGTAAATTAATGTAAAAGGGCTGATCATTATTGATCAGCCCCTCTTAATTTCGATGACTTTTCCATCATTTAATCTGGATTCTTCTGCTGCAATAGCCATGAGATGGCTTTCGATGGAAGAAATCAGGTCAGTGATGCCAAATTCCTTCTTATCATTCATTACATATTCCATAACTTGTTTTACCATTCTGCCATCTCCACCGCCATGATACTCGAAATCATGGTATTTTTTCTTCAAATCTATTACTTGTTCAGGGTAGCCAAAACGTCTTAAGTAAATGACTTCTTCATTGAAATCTCCTTCAATCTCGCCCATCGTACCCATTACTTTAATCATTCGATTCACTGAATTACTAAATCCGGTCATGGATAAAGAGCAAAGAATCTCATCCCCCATCAACATATTGACCTGCTGGTGATCGACAACATTGTTATCACAGCAGTAGACACAGCGCCCATAAGGACTTGTTTTTAGGATTTCACGAATTCCATCTTCTGTTGGATTCGCCATCAGGATATGAGATGGCCAGGAATTGCCATACCTGATACCGCTTTTTGGATCTGTAATATAGATTTTTTCACAGTCGTATGGACAAGCTGCCTTTACAGCATTCGGGCAATCAAGCATACATCTAGATCCTGAACTAACTGGGGCATTCTCCTCTTTAAACCAGGAAAGGGATCCAAATGAGGAGAGACGAGTGCAGGAGCTGCCAGTCAGCCAGACAAATAAATCCAGATCGTGGCAGCATTTGGCCATGATCATTGGGCTTGTTTCATCGCTTCGGCGCCAGTTTCCACGTACGTAGGAATGTGCCATGTGAAAGAATCCGACATCCTCGCGGGCCTGAATTGTCATAAGACGACCGATTTTCCCATCATCAATGATTGTTTTGATCGTACTGTAAAATGGAGTGTAACGAAGCACATGGCATATACACACTTTTCGATTGTATTTATTTGCTGTTTCTAGTAGGCGACGACATTCATTTTCGTTGGCAGAAATCGGCTTTTCTAACAAAACATGATATCCGCGCTCGATTGCTAATATGGCATGTCTTACATGATCTGCATCTTGCGTACAGATGAACATGATGTCAGAAAGGCGTTCTTTGGCAAATAATGCGTCTTCGGAAGGAAAACAGCAGGAGTCTGGAAGGGCAAATTTGTTTTGTGCCAGGGCAAGACGCTTAAGGTTACAGTCTGCCACAGCAACAAGCTCCATCGTATCGGTATTTTGGGAAATAATATTACCATAGACTTGCAGGCCACGGTCTCCAAGCCCAAGGATTGTGATTGTCATTTTCTTCATGGTGTACCTCATTTATAGTGTTCCAGCGAGTTCTGTCGACGGTTATTCATAGAATTCGAAATATACTAATATTATACCAAATCAAAGTTCACGAAACGTGAAGTTTTGCAAATTTTCCATATGTTACAATGAAAAAAACAAATATTGTGCTAGGAGGAAGAATATGAAAAAAATAATGGCGTTATTAATGTCAGTCATGATGGCAGCGATGCTTATTACTGGCTGTAGTGGCTCATCAGATGGTAAAAAGGTGTCAGTTGGAAATCAGGAATTAAAGGAAAATGATTTGTCCATCGATGCATTTGAATGGGGGACAAGGGAAAAGGTAATTGAAGGAACGAAGTGTTACTCAGCAAAATTGACCAATAACTCTGATTATGATCTTCTTGGAGTAGAAATCGATTATAAATTGAAAGATGATGTTTCAGAAAAGGATTTAAAACGATTTGATGGCTTCATGGAAGAACATAAGGACTATTTTACAGATGATGACGAGACTGTCGATCACGTTACCTTAATCGGAAAGAGACAAAAATTAGTAAAAGCAGGGGATAGCATTGATAATATCGTATTTGCGATTGGTATGAATACGACATATTGGTATGATGTTCCGGATAAAAATCAGTATGAAATCATGGAACCGAATATGCTACAGTTAGCGATTGTAGGAAAAGACAATAATATTTATATTGCTTATTATGATTTTGTAAATGAAGAATGGTCTCTCGATGAAAGAACAGGTAAAGTCAATGACTGGTTTGAAAATGATCTTACCGCCATTACTCCAAAACCAGAATGTGAATATTTTGTAGTTGAATCTGATAAAGAAACCGATTACATGTTAAGTTTTACTGCATATGGAATGGATAAAGAAGCATTTGACACATATAATGATTCTGTAAGAGAAGCTGGATACACAAAAGATTCTTCGGAATTATCTGGTTACTATAGTGCAAAAGATAAGGATGGAAATAGCATTTCTACAGATTATGATGAAATGAATAAAACTATGGAGGTAACAGTATATCCTGCTGATTAAAAGCTATATTTTTTGATTATATAGGTCACCTACGGGTGGCCTTTTTACTTTTACCTGTATAGACAACTACAGACTGAGATTGATATAATTATCTTATAATAATTAAAGGAGATCTTTATTATGCCACAATCAATGATTTCACCTGATATGTTTAGAGCAATGGCTCTTTCAAAAGCAAGTTCAAATCATAAAAAAGTAACTTATGAAAAAACGATTATTTAGTTTGTTCTTTGCACTCCTGCTTTGCTTTGTTTTAGCGGGTTGTGGGGAGAATAAAGACACGACAAAAACTACACAATCGCATAAATATCAGCCTGACAAAAGTGGCGACAGTTATTATTCCATCAAGGATGAGGCTCCTCTTAGGGTGAAGACGCAAAAAGCCGGCACTTGTTGGACGAATGCCATCACTTCATCGATGGAAGGTTCTTATTATAAAAAGTACAGAGAAGAGATTTCCTTCGATGCGACTGATTTATGCCTTCAGATTTATGATGATGAGAAAGCGGAAGGCTGGTTTTGTCACCGGGACAAACTCGATTATGGTGGCTGGGACTGGATGGCTTGCGATTATCTGCCAAATGGTTACGCCGGCTGTTTTCTTCATGATGCGTGGCGTTATGATATTGAGGGCGCTCGTGATGCGATGAAGCAGGGAATTAGAAATAATGGTCCGATTTCAATTGCTTTGTGTGACAGTACGACGTATAAACGAGAATTTGACGGATATTTTACGATGAATGATGATAATCCAGACCACATGGATCATGCCGTGGTAATTATCGGTTGGGATGATCATTTTCCAAAGGATTATTTTAAAAATCCGGCCAAGGAAGACGGTGCCTGGCTTTGTCAGAATTCCAAGTCCGAAAACTGGGGCAATGAGGGAACATACTGGGTTTCTTACGAGTCTCTGATCGATGAAAATGTGATTTTCAGTATGTCCGATGAATATAGTGATATAGCATTTTACGACTACGGAAACGAAAAGCAGATTTCCACAGGCGATACGACTTCTCTAGCAAATGTTTTTTCCAAGGAGGGTAAGCTTGCGGCAATCGGTACTTATACGAATGCAGATAATCAAAAATATAAAATCGAAATTTTCGATGGTACATTTGGCAAGCTTTTGTGCAGCGTGGATGGCCCTGCTGACATCAAAGGCTATCATGTGGTTGATCTTCCAGAGTCAATCGATGTGAAAAAATTCACCGTGGTGGTTACCTACGAAGGCCTCGCAGCAGTGGAAGGTGAGTCTTATGATGTAGATGACAGCGCTGTCTCTTATGTTGCAAAATCCCAAAAAGGCCAGTCCTTTGTATTACTTGATGGTGAATGGATCGACCTGGCGGATGATGATATCGAGAAGAAGCTAGGCATAGATTTTAAGCCAAACAATGCTTGTATTAAAGCGTTGTATAAATAAATGGATTTTGATAGAAAGAGATGAAGGCAGACGGTTGGCTGCCTTTTGTGGTAGCGGTTGAAGTGTTTTGCGGTTGTTGGTGCCACAGATTTTAGTTTTGTTATCTGTGGCACCGATTTTTACGAGAAATTGATTATAGAATACAGTAGCCGAATCTGTGGCACTGATTTTTACGAGAAATTGATTATAGAATACAGTAGCCGAATCTGTGGCACCGATTTTTGCGAGAAATTGATTATAGAATACAGTTGCAAAATCTGTGGTACCGATTTTGGTGCCACAGATTTTTGTCTCGCTTTCTGTAATACACTTTTACAGAATTTTAGTGCCACAAATAGTAAAGCTATGAGATGTAATGCATTTTTCTAAATTTTTGGTCCTACAGATTTAGAAGATGATAAATGTAATACATTTTAATTGAATTTCGGTGCCACAAATTTTAGGTTTAAAAATTGTGGCACTTCTTACACAGTTCAAACAGCAGAAAAATCTTTAAAATGGAGCCGGAAGCAAAAGAGCGAGAAATAATTCTATCAAAATAGTGATAGATTTCCTGATTTCAACTTCATATGCTATAATTCTTAAGTGAAACATCACTTGTTGAATTTAGAAATGTTTATTTGAGTGATAATTTTAATAGAAAGATATCATGAACGTGGTTAGCGTTGATTGATAAAGGATAAAAATATGAGTTTTGTAATGTATCTTATGGCGATGCTTATTTTCGGGAGCAATGGCCTTTTAGTGGCGCACATTTCTCTGGCACCTAGTCATATTGTGCTGTTGAGAACATTGATCGGTGGCATATTTTTGACAGGGATTGTCATGATGAGAGGTGGATTTGCTTGGAAATCGGTGAAGATAGAACTTTTGATGATGATTCTTGGTGGATCAGCTTTGGGGCTTAACTGGATTGTGCTTTTTGAGGCATACCAGCTGTTAAATGTCAGCTTGTCAACATTGATTTACTATATCGGGCCGATGATTATTCTACTGTTATCCCCAATTCTTTTTAAGGAAAGGCTTAATCGTAATAAAGTAGTGGCACTGTGCATGGTAGGATTTGGTTTGATCTGTATCACTGGAAGCATCGCATTTGGAGGCATGAACGTGGTTGGACTGATTAATGCACTACTTTCTGCTATGTTTTATGCGCTATTAATTATTTTTAATAAAAGAATTGTCGAGACGAGTGGACTTCAGACAGCAGCAATCGAATTAGACGTAGCATTTGTCGTTGTGCTCGCTTATGTGTTGGTGACGAATGTGAATTTGCACATACAGGCGGCCGATGTACCATATATTTTGATTATCGGAATCGTAAACACCGGGCTCGCTTATTTGTTTTACTTTACGGGCTTGCAGAACTTGTCAGCCCAGTCGGTAGCACTATTTAGCTATGTGGATCCGGTGGCGGCATTGTTCTTTTCCGGAATGTTTCTGCATGAAGTGATGACACCCGTTCAGATCGTCGGGGCAGTGTTGTTGCTAGGAGGAGCCATATTTGGAGATTTGAAGAAGTAAATAAAACAGATATTATGCTATTGAGGGTGCCGGAAAGCAGTATGTGAATGCTCTGGAAAATGGATTTGATATGTATTATTAAATAAAAAAGTAAGTTTGACACCGGGAATAATTTCTCGGTGTTTTTTTCGTTCTTTCCCCTATACTTTTGCCTTTCCATATGCTAAAACTTCCTATACGACAAAAGGTGTGTTTTTAAAACCAGTGTAACCAACATTTTTACGAGGTATTCAACATATGGACAGACAATTTTTTGTGATGAACCCAGACGAGAGACGATGTTATTGCAGCCACTGCGGGGTGCTTCAGATGCAGGATGTATATAATATAAAAAAACACATGGATAGATGCACTTGCATGAGTTATGGAAGAGATATTTGTGAGCGATTGATTCCGGATAGTAGTTATGGATATCGTGTTACGAAGGTTAGTGATACGGAACTTGCGGTGGAAATCTGTACACCGATGATGGAATTTCGTCGTGGATTTGTAGACCGCTATGTGGGAGCAAGTTGGAACAGCCTGCTCAAAGTCATTTACCATGCCGATGATTCCAAAAAAGTGGAAGAAATCTATAACAACAGCTCATATAGTTATGATCTTTGGTTATCCTTAATTCGAAATGGAAAGATGCATCGTATTCAAACCCAGAGAACCGTAGACGTGATTCGCGAAGTATTTCCTAATGTGATCGACATTTATTCCCTCCAGATGTTCGATTTTATCTATCGCCATAAAGGCTATCAGCGCAAGGTCAAAATCCGTGAGGACGTTAAGGAAAAACTGCTAAAGCCAATGAGAGGGGATGCCAACGTCAAGCTCTTCCGCGTAGATATGGGAAATGACGAAGAACAGCTCATTCTCAGAACACAGTGCCATATCGGTGGGGAATGCATCGTTGTTCTGTTTTGTGGTGATGATGTGGTGACGAATCAGACCGTGAATTTAGATAAGCAGTCTTTGCTGAATGCTTTATGCGAGGAATTTGCGAGAACTGATATTAATACCAATCTTTTAAAAAAATTTGCCCAGCGATATCCTGAATGTGGGATTAAGTATTTCCTTGATGAGAAGCATTTAGCTCCAAACTGCTTTTTTGTCCCTCTGTTAGCAGCAAACTACCATGTGGGTCTTGAGATGTTGTGCAAGATGGGACTTACTTATTTTTCCAGTCATCATGAAGAAGGGTACTATATGGAGACGGATCCGAATGTATACACCAATGTAAAGCAGTTATTTAAATTGCCAGTAAAGGTGCTTAAACAGATGGATACGATTGCATGGGATTCTGGCAACCTTTATGGACGAATTATGGCTATGATTCGAGCGGCAATTAACGCTTACAAACGAAATCCGGCATTTTTACAGGGGAATCTTCGTGATCATCAGCTGGATCTGATATGGCGATGCTTCAATGCAGAAATATATTTAAACGAATTGAGTGATGGACAGTGGCTTCGTATCTTACGATATTTACCGAATTTAGACGATGATGAGTATCTCATGTATCGTGATTATCTGTACATGGGCAGAGAGATGGGTGATTTTGTAGAAGGGCTGACTCCGAAATATCTGAAACCAGCTCATGATAAAGCAGTAGAAATTTTTAATGAGAGACGTAATTATTATATGAAACAGCGTTTTCGCGAAGCGGTGGGCAAGGAAGCCTACACTAGATTGGCAAATGAAGGGCTTGATTATCAGATTTGTTGTCCGAAATCTGCAGATGACCTTTATGAGGAAGGAAAGGCTATGCGCAATTGTGTGGCAAGTTATAAAGAAGAAGTGGCACGTGGAAGAAGCAAAATCTATTTCTTACGAAAGAACGAAGAACCCGACAAATCCTTCGGAACTATCGAAGTCTGCGGCAGACGTCTCATCCAGGCAAAAGCATTTGCCAACCAGAAGCTGCCAGAACATGCAAGACGCTACGTTCGCTCCTGGTGCAAAGAGTACGGCATTCGAATCGATACCAGAGATGTATAGAATCGAGAGTTTTCATATTTATAAAAAATGAGCACGAGAGACCGCCTTTTGGTGTCTATAGGCACAATCTATCACATGGACAAGAAAAAAGAAATTACACAAATATAACTTCCTATGATAATATAAGTTCTATGATAACCTATGAAATGGTATGCGAATGAGAAGGGATTTGCGGATGATGCAGAGTATTGGGGCATCGTAGGTTTGCTGCATGACATCGATTTCGAATTATATCCGGATGAACACTGCCTTAAAGCACCAGAATTGCTTCGTGATGGGGGTGTTTCAGAGGACATCATTCATGCAGTTTGTTCTCATGGTTATGGCATCATAGTAGGAAATGGTACGACCAATGATGTGGAGCCGGTCCATGAAATGGAGAAAATCTTGTTTGCTGCAGATGAATTGACGGGACTTATCTGGTCAGCATCTTTGATGCGACCATCAAAAAGCACAAAAGATATGAATTTGAAGTCATTGAAGAAGAAATACAAGAGTAAGAATTTTGCTGCCGGCTGTTCACGTGAAGTAATCGAACGTGGTGCAAATCAGCTTGGATGGGAACTTAACGAGTTGTTATCCCAGACATTAAAGGCCATGGCAGCCACAGAAGATGACGTCAAAGCCTTGATGCAGGAAGAATTTCCAGAGGAAAATGAATAGGATGAGAAGAGCTTACACTTGTAGGCTCTTTTTCTCTTTTATGATACAATAAGATTAGAGAAGAAAATTATAAAAAGACGCGAGGAGAAATTAATCATGAAAATGTCTGTAATATATCATTCTGTTACTGGAAATACAAAAAATATGGGTGAGAAAATTGTTGAGGGGATGAAACAGGTCTCCGGCGTGGAAGCAAAAGCTTTCAGCATCGACAATCTTGATGAAGAATTTGTGAAAGAATCGAGATGTGTTGTATTTGGATCTCCGATTTATATGGCGCATATCACTGGTCAAATGATGAATTTTATGATTCAAAAGACTGGTGCGCTTCAGCTTGCGGGGAAACTTTGCGGGGCATATACAACAGCGCAGTACGCACATGGCGGTGCAGAACTTGGTATCCAGGAAATGCTTAATCACATGATGGTTATGGGTGGAATGGTATATTCTGGTGGAGGTTCATTTGGCAAACCAATCATCCATCTCGGACCGGTTGGCATTGATAACACCATGGATATTGAGCAGTTTGTCGATTATTTTGTAACATACGGAACAAGAATGGCAACAAAGGCAGTAGAACTGTGGAGCGAATAATTATGAATAAGAAAAACGTGGTATTTATATGCGTGCACAATTCCTGCCGACGCAAGTTGGCAGAAATCGAAGAAAAA
>JAKSRP010000041.1 GCA_024403555.1 Lachnospiraceae bacterium
TCCAAACGTTTTCAGACTGAGGTTCTACACCACCTTTAGCACAGAATACACCAACAGCACCATCAAGTACTCGAAGGGAACGTTCTACTTCTACTGTGAAGTCTACGTGTCCTGGTGTATCAATGATGTTGATACGATGTTCTTCTTCGCCTTCTTTTGGTCTGCAGTTTTCCTGTAATGTCCAGTGGCAAGTTGTAGCTGCGGATGTAATTGTGATACCACGTTCCTGTTCCTGTTCCATCCAGTCCATGGTAGCTGTACCTTCGTGAGTATCACCAATTTTATAGTTTACACCAGTATAATAAAGGATACGCTCTGTTAATGTTGTTTTACCAGCATCGATATGAGCCATGATACCAATATTTCTGGTTCTTTCCAAAGGATATTCTCTTCCAGCCAAGGTTTTTTCCTCCTGTGATTATTTTTATGTTATTCAAATCGAATAGCAGACATTCGTCGCTACAGATATTAGAATCTGTAGTGAGCGAAAGCTTTGTTTGCTTCTGCCATTCTGTGCATTTCTTCTTTTCTCTTTACAGATGCACCTGTGTTGTTCATTGCATCTAAAAGTTCGTTAGCAAGACGTTCTTCCATTGTTTTTTCGCCTCTTTTACGAGAAAACATTGTAATCCAACGAAGTGCTAAAGCCTGTCTTCTGTCTGGTCTTACTTCAATAGGTACCTGATATGTAGCTCCACCAATACGTCTAGCCTTTACTTCTAAAACAGGCATAACGTTGTTCATAGCTTCTTCAAATACTTCTACTGCAGGTTTGCCAGCTTTTGCTTCGATACGTTCAAATGCTCCGTATACGATTTTCTGTGCAACACCTTTTTTACCGTCTAACATGATGTTGTTGATTAATTTTGTAACAACTTTGTTATTGTAAATTGGATCTGCTAATACGTCTCTTTTTGCGATATGTCCTTTACGTGGCACGGTTCTTCCCTCCTTAATTAATAAAACTTAAATCATCGGTACTCATTCATGTCCGGCCTTTCGGCCTAATGCTTGTTCGTGCTCGGACTGCGATCTCTATCTTAACCTGTACAACAGGGAAAATATTGCTATTCCGGCACAACTATACAAGGCAACTTTACGCTGCTTTGTACCAATTAACTGTTTGAAACTTATTTTTTAGGTCTCTTAGCTCCGTATTTGGAACGAGCCTGACGTCTGTTTGCAACACCTGCTGTATCAAGTGTTCCTCGAACGATATGATATCTTGTACCTGGTAAGTCCTTAACACGACCACCACGGATAAGAACAACACTATGTTCCTGAAGGTTGTGACCTTCACCTGGGATATAGGATGTTACTTCGATACCGTTAGATAAACGAACTCTGGCAATTTTACGAAGAGCAGAGTTAGGTTTTTTAGGTGTAGCTGTCTTAACTGCTGTACATACGCCTCTCTTCTGTGGTGCGGAAGCATTAGTAGGTTTTTTTCTTAAAGAGTTAAAACCTTTCTGAAGAGCTGGTGCTGTAGATTTCTTTACAGATGTCTGACGTCCTTTTCTTACTAACTGGTTAAAAGTTGGCATTTGTTTTTCACCTCCATGCATATTTTCTACTGTTGCTTAGCTATATTTCTAGCTCGCGTGATACTACACGCATTTTCATATTTTACGGTGTTTGCAATGGTTTGTCAACCCATTTTATAAATTGTTTTTATTAAAAAACAACGATTTTAAGCCATTTTTTGAGTTTCTTCTATATATATAGAATTGGCACTCATTTACTATGACATATTCTTTCTTAATTTTCAAAGTGAAATTTAATTTCATTTTCTACTCTGGCAGAATCTAATGGATGATTCTCTGTCTCACAGGTTGTTATAAGATTAACGTGTTCAATAATACCATTTTCTGCATAAACATTTAATTTATGTAGTGCGTTTTTCCGATAAGCATCTTTGTCCATTAGCCCAAAATGCTCCCAATATATAAGTTCTTTCGTCATCGGATGCAAAATTGTAAAATCGGGATACCAGTATTGATTCCCTAATTGCAATCTACATTCGTAGCGAAACGGAATCTTATGTCGTATTAATTGATTATAAATGATTGCTTCTGATTTTGATCTGACATAATCTCCCGTGATAGTTTTACACTTCAGATGCTCGGGATATCTTTGATTCTTGGGATATGCTTTCTTACTCCAATAATCTACATATTCATCCTTTTGGGTCCATTGATCAACTAGCAGCCTTCTTACCCCATTCCTGGAAAGTATAATTTCTTCTTTACTTTTTCCATGTTGATGTTTTTTAAGATATGCTTCCAACGCTTCTTTTTCCCTGCTTAGATCATCTATTTTAGCTTCTAAAAGCTTACGAAGAGCAAGTTTCTCTGCATAGTTCTTTTCACTTTTAGGAATATAGCATCTGCCATCATACCATTTATCATATTTGCCATTACTTGTGCAAATCAGATTCCCTTCAGGCAGCGGATCTAATTGTTGTTTCAAGTTCTGAAGTTCTTTCTCTATTAATTTTTTCTTTTTTAATGCAATTTGATACAATATCTATTCTCCAGATGTAAGTTTTTTACATATTATACCGTCACCATCTGTTTTTATCAAGTATTTCTGTTAATATTTTACATAATCTTTATAATTTTTATAGTATTTATGAATCCAAATGCAAAGATTGGGGTATATATCAGGTTCCCGTCAATTTATGCCCATAAAAAAAGCGAGATTTAGGCAAAATTTCATTTTCTTCTTTATTTATGCCCAAACCCTCATTATTTTCCGGACACATAATATTAGTTGTGTGTTAGATTGCCCATTTTGTAGGCACACATGCCACAGTCACTTAATTCTCGCCCAATCATCAAAAATTATTTGGGCAGATATTCTCATTTTTAAATTTCTTGCCCAACTTCTGGGCACAGCATTCACCAGAGCACAGTTTGTGCACAATCTCTGGGCGCAGTGCACAACCTCTGGACGCATCCCCCAACATTGCCCCATCTCTGCCCAAAGTTGCCTGCATTCAGCCCACCCCACTGCCACAACGTAAAAAAGCGCCGCCACTTGCGTGGCAGCGCCAAAATTATCATTTATTCTTCAGTAATAATTTCTTCCATGCCTTCTTCGCTGAATTCTTCATCGAATAATTCTTCTCCTACTTCGTCGAAGATTGTATTTAATTCTTCGTCTGTAGAGAGTTTTACGTTACGGTATGTCTTCATACCTGTACCAGCTGGAATTAATTTACCAAGGAGAACATTTTCCTTAAGACCTACTAATGGGTCAACCTTACCTTTGATCGCTGCATCTGTAAGAACTTTTGTTGTTTCCTGGAAGGATGCTGCGGATAAGAAGGAATCTGTAGCTAAGGAAGCTTTTGTGATACCTAACATTACCTGTTCACCTGTTGCAGGAGTCTTACCTTCTGCTTCAAGTTCTTTATTCTTGTTCTTGAATTCAAGAACGTTAACAAGTGTTCCTGGTAAGTAATCTGTGTCACCATTTTCTTCGATGCGGATCTTCTTAAGCATCTGACGAACGATAACTTCGACATGCTTATCGTTGATATCTACACCCTGAAGACGGTATACACGCTGTACTTCACTGATCATGTAATCCTGAACGGCACGTTTGCCCTTGATTCTTAAGATATCATGTGGGTTTACGGAACCTTCTGTTAATTCATCACCAGCTTCTAATACCTGACCGTCCTGTACTTTGATACGGGAACCGTAAGGAATTAAGTAAGCTTTGGATTCTCCTTCGCTGTTTGTGATTACTACTTCACGTTTTTTCTTTGTATCTCTGATTTCAACTTTACCAGCTTCTTCAGCGATAATTGCAAGACCTTTTGGTTTACGAGCTTCGAATAATTCTTCTACTCGAGGAAGACCCTGTGTGATATCGTCACCGGCTACACCACCAGCATGGAATGTACGCATGGTTAACTGTGTACCTGGTTCACCGATGGACTGAGCAGCGATGATACCAACTGCTTCACCAACCTGAACAGCCTGACCTGTTGCAAGGTTTGCACCGTAACACTTAGCACAAGCGCCTACTGTAGATTCACAAGTAAGCATTGTACGGATCTTAACTTTTGTATAACCTGCTGCGCAAACTTTTGCTGCACGTTTTGGTGTAATCATGTGATTTGCTTTAACAATTACATCACCTGTTACAGGATCAACAATTGTTTCAGCAGCTGTACGTCCTGTAAGACGTTCTTCTAAGCTTTCGATTACTTCCTGTCCATCCATGAATGCTTCTACGTACATACCTGGGATTTCTTCTCCCTTAGGTGTACAGTCGATTTCACGAATGATTAAATCCTGAGATACGTCTACAAGTCGACGAGTTAAGTAACCGGAGTCGGCTGTACGTAACGCTGTATCGGAAAGACCTTTACGAGCACCATGAGCGGAAATGAAGTATTCGAGTACGTCAAGACCTTCACGGAAGTTGGATTTGATTGGTAATTCGATTGTACGTCCGGATGTATCGGCCATCAGTCCTCGCATACCAGCAAGCTGTTTAATCTGCTGGTTGGAACCACGGGCACCGGAGTCAGCCATCATGAAGATGTTGTTGTATGTATCTAATCCTGTAAGAAGTTTCTTTGTAAGAAGGTCATCGGCTTCGAACCATGTCTTAACTACCGCTTTGTAACGTTCTTCTTCTGTTAACATACCACGGCGGAACTTCTTAGTGATTCTTTCTACCTGTTTTTCAGCATCTGCTAAAATTTCTGGTTTTTCAGGTGGTACTGTCATATCGGATACGGATACAGTTAACGCACCACGTGTAGAGAACTTGTAACCGATTGCTTTGATGTCATCTAACATTTCAGCTGTCTTTGTAGCACCATGGATATTGATACACTTATCAAGGATCTTCTTTAACTGTTTCTTACCAACCTGGAAATCAATTTCAGGTTTTAATAAGTTTTCAGGATCTTCACGATCTACAAAACCTAAATCCTGTAAGATGATTTCGTTGAATAAGAGACGTCCCATAGTACTTTCAACAGTACGTGTGATTGGATTTCCTTCTAAGTCAACGCCATGTCTTCTTACTTTAATACGAGCATGAAGAGTGATTTCTTTGTTTTCGTAAGCAAGAAATGCTTCGTTAACAGACTTGAAGAATTTTCCTTCGCCCTTGTCACCTGGTTTATGCATTGTCATGTAGTATGTTCCAAGTACCATATCCTGGGAAGGAACGGCTACTACACCACCATCAGATGGTTTTAACAGGTTGTTAGGGGATAACAGTAAGAAACGACATTCAGCCTGAGCTTCTACTGTTAATGGTAAATGTACAGCCATCTGGTCACCGTCGAAGTCGGCGTTGTAAGCAGTACATACTAATGGGTGAAGACGAATTGCCTTACCTTCTACTAAGATTGGTTCAAATGCCTGGATACCTAATCTATGAAGTGTAGGAGCACGGTTTAACATAACCGGATGTTCTTTGATTACTTCTTCTAAGACATCCCAAACCTGTGGATCTAATTTTTCCACCATCTTCTTAGCAGATTTAATATTATGTGCTAATTTCTGAGCAACTAATTCTTTCATTACAAATGGCTTGAATAATTCGATTGCCATTTCTTTTGGAAGACCACACTGATAAATCTTTAAGTCTGGACCTACTACGATTACAGAACGTCCAGAGTAGTCAACTCGTTTACCAAGTAAGTTCTGACGGAAACGTCCCTGCTTACCTTTTAACATATCGGAAAGAGATTTTAATGCACGGTTACCAGGACCTGTTACAGGACGACCTCTACGACCATTGTCGATTAAGGCATCAACAGCTTCCTGAAGCATTCTCTTTTCGTTACGTACGATGATATCTGGTGCTCCGAGTTCAGCGAGTCTCTTTAAACGGTTATTTCTGTTAATGATTCTTCTATATAAATCATTTAAGTCGGATGTTGCAAAGCGTCCACCGTCTAACTGTACCATTGGACGGATATCTGGTGGGATAACTGGAACTGCATCTAAGATCATCCATTCTGGTTTGTTGTCAGAACCTCTGAAAGCTTCTACAACTTCAAGACGTTTGATGATTCTTGCACGTTTCTGTCCTGTTGCTGTTGCTAATCCATCTTTTAATTCCTTAGATTCTGCTTCTAAGTCGATTTCCTGCAGTAACTGTTTTACAGCTTCTGCACCCATGCCTACTACAAATGCATCTGCACCGTATTTTTCGCATGCTTCCTGATATTCATGTTCTCTTAAAACCTGTTTTTTCGCTAAGTCTGTATCTTTTGGATCTAATACAATATAAGATGCAAAATACAGTACCTGTTCTAAGGTTCTTGGAGAAATGTCTAAGATTAATCCCATACGGGAAGGGATACCCTTGAAGTACCAGATATGAGAAACTGGTGCAGCAAGTTCGATATGACCCATACGTTCACGACGAACATTTGCCTTTGTTACTTCTACTCCACAACGGTCACAGATTACACCTTTGTGGCGGATCTTCTTAAATTTACCACAGTAACATTCCCAGTCTTTGCTAGGTCCGAAGATCTTTTCGCAGAATAAACCATCTTTTTCTGGTTTCAGGGTTCTATAGTTAATTGTTTCAGGCTTTGTTACTTCTCCTCTAGACCATTCACGGATCTTTTCAGGAGAAGCTAACCCGATTTTGATTGCATCAAAGTTCATTGGCTGATCAATAATTTGATTCATTTCAGACATTCAGGCTGCTCCTTCCTATAATCTCTATCATTGAAAACGCTACTCATTACCGATTATGCAAGGTTAATGGTGTCGTCTCCGTCTTCATAGTTTCCTGCTTTATATCCCATGCTTCCAAGTGCTTCTTCGTCTTCATACTGAGCCATCTTGGAATCGCCTTCGATCATTTCCTTCATGTCTTCTCTGTTTGTAGATTCAGAAGTATAATCGATGCTTTCTGGAAGAGTAATTTCTGTCTGATCGTCCTTTAAGACTCTTACGTCTAATGCTAAGGACTGGAATTCCTTTAACATTACCTTGAATGCTTCTGGAATACCTGGTTCAGGGATGTTATCACCCTTAATAATTGCTTCGTATGTCTTAACACGTCCAACAACGTCATCGGATTTAACAGTAAGGATTTCCTGTAAGGTGTAGGAAGCACCATATGCTTCTAACGCCCAAACTTCCATTTCACCGAAACGCTGACCACCGAACTGAGCTTTACCACCAAGTGGCTGCTGAGTAACGAGTGAGTAAGGACCTGTAGAACGAGCATGGATTTTATCATCTACTAAGTGGTGGAGCTTTAAGTAGTGCATGAAACCGATTGTAACTGGGTTATCGAATTCTTCACCTGTTCTACCGTCACGAAGCTGTACTTTACCAGTTCTGTCGATAGGAACACCTTTCCACTCAGCTCTGTGTGCTCTGTTTTCATACAGATAATCTAATACTTCGTCATTTACCTGGTCACCCCAGATTTCAACGAATTCTTCCCATGTCTTGTTAGCGTAATCATTTGCCATTTCAAGAGTTTCCATGATGTCATTTTCCTTGGCACCATTGAAGACTGGAGTAGCTACCTTGAAGCCTAATACCTGGGAAGCTAATGATAAATGAATCTCTAATACCTGTCCGATATTCATTCGGGAAGGTACGCCTAATGGGTTTAATACAATATCAAGAGGACGACCATTTGGTAAGAATGGCATATCTTCTACTGGTAAGATACGGGAAATTACACCCTTGTTACCGTGACGACCAGCCATCTTATCACCTACAGAGATTTTTCTCTTCTGTGCGATGTATACACGTACAGATTTGTTAACCCCTGGAGGAAGTTCATCGCCATTTTCTCTTGTGAATACTTTTGTATCCATAACAACTCCGTATGCACCATGTGGTACACGAAGGGATGTATCACGAACTTCACGAGCTTTTTCACCGAAGATTGCACGAAGTAATCTTTCTTCTGCTGTAAGTTCTGTTTCTCCCTTAGGAGTTACTTTACCAACTAAGATATCTCCGGCACGTACTTCTGCACCGATTCGGATGATACCATTTTCATCTAAGTCTTTTAATACATCTTCGCTAAGTCCTGCAAGATCTCTTGTGATATCTTCCTGACCAAGCTTTGTATCTCTTGCTTCTGCTTCATATTCTTCAATATGAACAGATGTGTAAACGTCATCCTGAACAAGACGTTCACTTAATAATACAGCATCTTCGTAGTTGTAACCTTCCCAAGTCATGAAACCAATGAGTGGGTTTTTACCGAGAGCCATTTCACCGTTAGATGTGGAAGCACCATCTGCTAAGATGTCATCTTTCTTAACAACATCACCAACATTAACGATTGGTCTCTGGTTCATACAGTTACCCTGGTTAGAACGAGCGAACTTGATTACGTTGTATACATCTTTTTCGCCGTCTTCTCTGCGAACAACGATTTCTTTACTTGTGGAACGTTCTACCACACCGTCATTCTTAGCTACGATACATACCCCAGAGTCAAATGCTGCTTTAGATTCCATACCAGTACCAACTACAGGTGCATCTGTACGAAGAAGAGGTACTGCCTGACGCTGCATGTTAGAACCCATGAGGGCACGGTTCGCATCGTCATTTTCAAGGAATGGGATCATGGATGTAGCTACAGAGAATACCATCTTAGGAGATACGTCCATGAAATCAATTTTATTCTTAGGGAATTCTGTTGTTTCTTCACGGTAACGACCGGATACGGAAGAGTGAATGAAGTATCCATCTTCATCTAATGGTTCGTTGGCCTGTGCTACAACATAATTATCTTCTTCATCAGCTGTCATATAACGAACCTGATCTGTTACTCTTGGGTTTGCTGGATCAGATTTGTCAACTTCACGATATGGAGCTTCAATGAAACCATATTCGTTGATTCTTGCATAAGTAGCAAGGGAGTTGATCAGACCGATGTTAGGACCTTCAGGTGTTTCGATAGGACACATTCTTCCGTAGTGGGAGTAGTGTACATCTCGAACTTCGAATCCGGCACGGTCTCTGGATAAACCACCAGGTCCTAATGCGGATAAACGTCTCTTATGTGTTAACTCAGATAATGGGTTGTTGTGGTCCATGAACTGAGACAACTGAGAACTTCCGAAGAATTCCTTAACAGCTGCTGTTACTGGTTTGATATTGATCAGGGACTGTGGTGTGATTGTATCAACATCCTGTGTTGTCATTCTTTCACGAACAACTCTTTCTAATCTGGATAAACCGATACGGTACTGATTCTGTAATAACTCACCAACCGCTCTGATACGACGGTTACCTAAGTGGTCGATATCATCAACATGACCAACCTGGTATTCTAAATGCATATTGTAGTTGATGGAAGCGAAGATATCTTCCTTAGTAATATGCTTAGGAATTAATTCAGAAACATTCTTCTTGATTGCTTCTTTTAATTCATCTTCTTCTGTATATTCTTCTAATAATTTTTCAAGTACAGGGTAGTAAACGTTTTCTGTGATTCCAACTTCTCTTGGGTCGAAATCTACATATTCAGAAAGATCAACTGCGAGGTTGGATAACACTTTAACCACACGTTCTTCTGTCTGAACTAAGATGGATCCAACTGCTGCATTCTGAATCTGTGTAGCGAGTTCTCTTGTGATTGTTGCACCAGCTTCTGCGATGATTTCACCAGTTGTAACATCTACTACATCTTCAGCTAATTCGAATCCTGTTACTCGGTTTGGTAAAGCGAGTTTCTTATTAAATTTGTAACGACCTACTTTTGCAAGGTCATATCTTCTTGGATCAAAGAACATTGCGTTGATCAGGCTTTCTGCACTATCTACAGATAATGGTTCGCCTGGACGAATCTTCTTATATAATTCAAGTAAGCCATCCTGATAGTTATCAGATGGGTCCTTTTCTAAAGATGCTAAAATCTTAGGTTCTTCACCAAATAAATCTTTGATTTCAGCATTTGTTCCTACACCTAATGCACGAATTAATACTGTGATAGGTACTTTACGTGTTCTGTCTACACGTACATGGAATACATCATTAGAATCTGTTTCGTATTCTAACCATGCACCACGGTT
>JAKSRP010000042.1 GCA_024403555.1 Lachnospiraceae bacterium
ATGCCAGAAAAATCTTTGCTGCAATTTCCAATATCTGATCATGCGTTTATCCTGATGCACAAGGAGATGCATAGATAAACGCAATTAATTAATGCAAAATCAATGCAATTCGGTGCAATGTAATTGCATAAATTGCACAAAAAACAGAAAAAATCTTGTGCATATGGGCGAAAATGATGTTGGAGGTCTTATTTTTCTTGCAATATTACACAAAATAGTGCTAATATTAATGCAACGTAAATGCAATACGTTGCATAGTGTTGCGCAACGAAATGTAACAATTGCAATAAAAACCCCAAACAAACCAAAACAAACTACAACAAACAACAACGAACAACAAAAAGGAGCACAGGATGAAAAAAGGAACATTATTAGCACCTGTTTCTGGAAAAGTTATTCCGATTGATCAGGTGCCAGATGAAATCTTCGCACAGAAGATGCTTGGCGATGGTGTTGGTATCGTACCTTCTGATGGTAAGATTTATGCACCAGCGGATTGTACAGTAACCACAATCACAGACAGTTTACATGCCTACGGCATTAAGTTAACAGATGGTGTGGAAATCATCATTCATTTCGGACTTGAAACAGTTGCATTAAACGGAGAAGGATTTACTTCTCATGTAAAAGTTGGTGACAACTTAAAGGCTGGAGATCTCATCTGCGAAGCAGATATCAACTTCTTAAAATCTAAAAATATTGAAACAACAACACCATTTGTAATCTGTAGTGGGCTTGAACTTGCAGATATGGACATTCACTATGGTGATGTGAAAGCAAAAGAAGTAATCATGGAAGTAAAAGGAGCAGCAGCACCTGCACCTGTAAAGGAAGCAAAGGAAGAAAAACCAAAGAAAAAACTTCCAATCGATTTTGACTTCTTACAGAAATTAGGAAAAGTATTAATGACTGTAATCGCAGTTATGCCTGCAGCAGGTCTTATGATTTCTGTTGGTAACTTAATCTGTATCGCTGGAGGCGATATCGCTATTGTAAATACAGTTGGTAACGTTGTAGCTCAGATCGGTTGGGCAGTTATTAATAACCTTCACTTATTATTTGCCATTGCGATTGGTGGTTCCTGGGCAAAAGAACGTGCCGGCGGAGCATTTGCCGCAGCGATTGCATTCTGTTTAATTAACGTTATTACTGGTGTTGCATTAAATGTAACTTCCGATATGTTACTTGATTCTGCAGCAGTAACACATACACTTTTTGGTCAGGAAATCTTAGTCGGTGATTATTTTGTTAATATCCTCGGAAAACCTGCATTAAATATGGGTGTGTTTGTTGGTATCATTTCTGGTTTCGTTGGTGCAAATGCATTTAACAAGTATTACAATTTCAGAAAATTACCAGATGCATTATCTTTCTTCAATGGTAAACGTTTCGTTCCATTAGTAGTAATTCTTTACTCTACAATCACAGCATTAGTTTTAACAGTAATCTGGCCTGTTGTTCAGAGTGGTATCAACAGCTTTGGTATCTGGATTGCCAACTCTTCCACAACATCTCCAATCTTAGCACCATTTATTTATGGTACATTAGAACGTTTATTATTACCATTTGGTTTACATCATATGTTAACAATACCAATGAACTACACATCATTTGGTGGTACATATACAATTCTTACCGGAGCAAATGCTGGAACTGCAGTATTTGGACAGGATCCACTTTGGTTAGCATGGGTTACTGACTTAATTAACTTTAAAAACGCTGGCGATTTAACTTCTTATCAGCACTTACTTACAACAGTAACTCCTGCTCGTTTCAAAGTTGGACAGATGATTGGTGCAACCGGTTTATTAATGGGTATTTGCTTTGCAATGTATCGTCGTGTAGATGAAGACAGAAGAGCAAATTACAAATCTATGTTTATTTCCGTTGCAGCAGCTACATTCTTAACTGGTGTAACAGAACCAATCGAATTTATGTTTATGTTCTGTGCACTTCCATTATATATTGTTTACGCATTAATCCAGGGTTGTGCATTTGCTATGGCAGGTGTACTTCACTTAAGACTTCATTCTTTTGGTAACATCGAGTTATTAAGCCGTATTCCAATGTCCTTAAAAGCAGGACTTTCCGGTGATATCATTAACTTCTTAATCTGTGTTGCAGTATTCTTTGTAATTGGTTACTTTGTGGCATTCTTTATGATCGGCAAATTAAAACTTGCTACACCAGGACGTCTTGGTAACTACACAGACGCTGATGATGACGGAGCAGAAGGTGGAAATGCAAGTGCTGCAACAGGCAGTGAACAGGCAGAAGCGATCATTGCTTTATTAGGCGGACGTGAAAATATCGAATTAGTAGATGCATGTATGACAAGACTTCGTGTTACGGTAAAAGATGTAGATAAAGTCGCAGAACTTGCAGAATGGAAGAAACAGGGCGCTATGGGTCTTGTTAAGAAAGACAAGGGTATTCAGGCAGTATACGGACCAAAAGCAGACGTATTAAAATCTGATATCAACGATATTTTATAAAAATAATCAGGAGTTTTACATGAAAGCATTAACAATCAATATACACAGCCATTTTGATAAAATGGACCGTATTTCCTTCGAACAAAATATTAACACAATCGCAGAGTACATCACTCGTCACCCCTTAGATGTTATTGCTATTCAGGAATGTAGTCAGACTCTTGACGAAAAAGAAATAGAAGGGACCTCTTTAGGTTCCTTCGTTTCATATGAAGATGGTGTTACCATCAAAGCAGATAATTATGCATATTTGATTGTTCAGGCATTAAGTGATCTGGGTCAGAACTATAACTGGACGTGGACAGGAGCGAAAATCGGATACGATCGTTTCGACGAGGGACTTGCTATTCTTACAAGACATGAAATCCTTGATCAGGAAACCGCTTATATTTCGAAAAGTACGGATTATTCAAACTGGAAAGTGAGAAAAGTTGTAGGAATCTGTATCGAAATAGATGGCGAAAAGAACTGGTTCTATTCAACCCATATGGGCTGGTGGAAAGATGAGGAAGAAAGATTTGTCGATCAAATGAATAAACTTCAGGTTTTAATTTCTAATAAGGAAGCAAATGTTTTTCTCATGGGTGATTTTAATAGTCAGTCAGATTTACGTGGCGAAGGTTATGATTATGTGAAATCTCTCGGATGGCATGATACTTACGAACGAGCTGGTAAAAAAGATGCCGGCATTACCGTTCCCGGAACCATTGATGGTTGGACGGATGTATCGCAAGGAATGCGTATCGACTATATTTTCAGTAAAAATCCGGTAGATGTAAAAAAATCCGAAGTGATTTTCAATGGAAAGAAGAAGTCCGTCATCTCTGATCATTTTGGTGTGCTGGTAACATTATAATATAGAAGGGAAATATTATGAGAGCAAATGGAGTTTTGCTTGGAGTGAGCTCTTTGCCAGGAAAATATGGCATTGGCTGTTTCTCCTTAGAAGCATATAAATTTATCGATCAATTAAAGGCAGCAGGACAGAAATGCTGGCAGATTCTGCCGCTGGGACCTACTGGATATGGAGATTCTCCTTATCAGTCCTTCTCTACTTTTGCTGGAAATCCATATTTTATCAATTTGGAACAGTTAGTCAGCTATGGATGGCTTACGAAGGAAGATTTAGCAATTGCAGAGGTGGAAGATGAGAGGAATGTAGATTATGGAAAGCTTTACAATACAAGATATGTATTATTAAGAAAGGCTTATAACGCTAGTAAGATTGGAATGAATTCAGATTTCATCCGATTTTGTCAGGAAGAAAAGGAATGGCTTTGTGACTATGCATTATATATGGCATTAAAGACTGAAAATGAGCAGTCAGCATGGGATTGCTGGGACGAAAAGCTTCGTTACCGTGATCCAGAATCATTAAATCAGAAGCGTGCTGCACTTTCTTCTGAAATTGAATTTTACAAATTCCTGCAGTATGAATTTAGAAAGCAGTGGAAGGATCTTCATGCATATGCTAATGCGCAGGGAATTCAGATTATTGGAGATATTCCAATTTATGTATCTTTCGACAGCGCAGATGCATGGGCAAATAAAGAATTATTCCAGTTTGATGAAGAAGGAAAGCCGAAAGCAGTTGCTGGCGTTCCTGCAGATGGATTTTCCGCAGATGGTCAGGTTTGGGGCAACCCACTGTATGATTGGGATTACCACGAAAAAACAGGATATGAATGGTGGATCAAACGTCTTCGTTTCTGTTTTTCTATGTATGATATCGTAAGAATCGATCATTTTCGTGGATTTGATGAATATTTCAGCGTACCATTCGGTGATAAGCATGCAAGAAACGGTCACTGGGAGCAGGGACCTGGAATTAAATTATTTAATAAAGTAGAAGAAGCATTTCCTGGAAAAGAAATTATCGCAGAAGATCTTGGCTATGTGACAGATACAGTTCGTCAGCTGGTAAAAGATACAGGATATCCAGGAATGAAAGTATTGGAATTTGCATTTGATTCCCGTGATTCTGGAAGTGCTTCCGATTACTTGACTTTTAATTATGATAAAAACAGTGTGGTATATACAGGAACACATGACAATGAAACGGTCATTGGATGGTTTACAAGCGGTCTTCAGAAAGAAGAACAGATTATGGTAAGGGAATACTTCAATGATTTTCACACACCAGATGACCAGATGCATATGCCTATGATTTGTGGCGCAATGCGAAGTGTAGCTGATCTTTGTGTTATTCCGATGCAGGATATTCTCGGCCTTGGAAATGAAGCGAGAATGAATGCCCCATCTACCTCCGGTGCAAACTGGAAATGGAGACTTCTTCCGGGAGAATTTTCTGAAGAAAAGATTGAAACACTGAATAGACTGACAAAACGATTTGGAAGATAGATAGGTGAGACTTATGGTAAATGTGAAACAGGTGAAAGTGACTGAGTTTGATCAGCATTTATTTGGCGGTGGCAATCACTATGAACTATATAAAAAGCTGGGTGCTCATCCATGTGAAATGGATGGAACACAGGGTGTATATTTTGCAGTCTGGGCACCAAATGCCAGATATGTAAGTGTAGTAGGCGATTTTAATGGCTGGGATAAAGGTGCGAATCCTTTAAGACGCATCGGCGGCATGGGAATCTGGGAAGGATTTATCGCTGGGGTAGCCGAAGGCGCAGTATACAAATACTGTGTCAACAACGTGCATGGAGTGGATGTGTTAAAGGCAGATCCATTTGGCACGAGTACAGAAGTTCGTCCAAGCAATGCCACAAAAGTTGCATCTTTGGATGGATTTGAATGGAATGATGCGTCCTGGTTAGAGGATCGAAAAGGATGGGACATGACCGAAGAACCGATGTATATTTACGAAGTACATCCTGGTTCCTGGATGAAACATCCATTTTCCTATGAAAATCCGCAGGGCTATTACAATTACAGAGAGTTTGCCCATTCTCTTACTGACTATGTGGTAAAAATGGGATATACCCATGTGGAACTAATCGGAATTGCAGAGCATCCGTTTGATGGTTCCTGGGGGTATCAGGTAACGAATTACTATGCACCAACTTCCCGTCATGGATCTCCAAAAGATTTTATGTATCTGGTGGATTATCTTCATGCGCACGGCATTGGTGTAATTCTAGACTGGGTGCCAGCGCATTTTCCAAAGGATGAACATGGCTTAGCAACCTTTGATGGTACCTGTCAGTATGAATATTTTGATTATCAAAAAGGCAATCATCCACAATGGGGCACGAAGATCTTTGATTATGGAAAAAATGAAGTGGCCAATTTTCTGATCTCCAACGCTCTCTATTGGATTAAGGAATACCATATCGATGGTCTTCGTGTGGATGCAGTTGCTTCCATGCTTTACCTGGATTTCTGTAGAGAACCAGGTCAGTGGCAGCCGAATGAATTGGGTGATAACCGAAATTTAGAAGCCATCGCGTTCTTAAAGCATCTGAATCAGGTGATCAAAGATTCTGGTGATGGAGCAATGATCATTGCAGAGGAGTCTTCTGCATGGCCAATGATTACAGGTGATGTTAAGGATGGTGGCCTTGGATTTACATTCAAGTGGAACATGGGTTGGATGAATGATTTCTTAAAATATATGGAATTAGATCCTATTTATCGCCAGTATCATCATAATTTGATGAATTTTAGTATGATGTATGCCTATAAAGAAAATTATATTCAGGTTTTATCTCACGATGAGGTAGTTCATCTCAAGCATTCTATGGTTGAGAAGATGCCCGGTCCAATCTGGGATAAGTTTGCCAACTTAAAAGGTGCATATACTTACATGACTGGCCATCCAGGCAAAAAATTACTCTTCATGGGGCAAGATTTTGCACAGCTTCGTGAGTGGAGTGAAGAAAGAGAAATCGACTGGCATTTGCTCGCGGATCCTCGTCATGCATCCATGCAGGAATTCATGAAAGATTTAATCCATCTTTACCGTGAACATCCTTGTATGTATGAACTTGACACAAAGGAAGAAGGATTTACCTGGGTAAATGCTGACGACAACGATCGAAGTATATTCAGTTTTGAACGTCATTCAAAAGATGGGAAAGACAACCTTCTTTTTATCTGTAACTTTAATCCGGTAGACCGTGTGGATTACCGTTTTGGTGCTTATCGTAATCGTCTCTATAAGCTTGTTCTTAATAGCGATGATTTAAAGTATAACGGCGGTGGTAAATTAGAAGAAAATCTGGTTCTGAAATCGGAAGAAATTCCAGCAGACGGCAGAGATTATTCAGTAGGTGTTTCTCTGCCTGCTTACGGTGCCCTAGTATTCTCCTTCAAATCCGTAGGACAGACGAAGAAACCCGTGCCAAAGCCGGCAACAAAGAAAAAAGCTGTTTCTGAGAAAAAATCCGTTGAAAAGAAATCGGTTGCGAAGAAAGCAGATGCTGATCAAAAGAAGGGAGAAAAGTAATGAAACCTTATGTGTTTGGAATTGATGTCGGAGGAACAACCATCAAAGCAGGTTTTTTTACAACAGAAGGTGAACTGCTTGATAAATGGGAAATTCCTACCAGAACACAGATGAATGGAAAATACATTTTAGATGATGTGGCAGATACCATCGTTATGAAAATGTCTGAGCGTGGAATCAGCAAAAATAGTGTGGAAGGTATTGGAATTGGTGTTCCGGGACCGGTTGACAATCAGGGGATTGTCAAAGGGTGTGTCAATCTAGGCTGGGGAGAAGTGAATGTGACTGCTTCTCTTGAAACGAAGCTAGGATTAAAGGTTCGCGTTGGAAATGATGCGAATGTGGCAGCTCTTGGAGAAGCATGGAAGGGTGCTGCGGAAGGAACAAAAAACTGTCTGATGGTAACACTAGGTACCGGCGTTGGCGGAGGAATCATTATTGATGGAAAAATAATCGCAGGCGTTCATGGCGCCGGTGGCGAAATCGGCCACATTTGTGTAAATGATGATGAAATTGCATCTTGTAACTGTGGAAAACAGGGATGTCTGGAACAGTATGCATCTGCGACAGGAATTGTCCGCCTGGCGAAGATGCAGATGAAAAGCTTTTGTGGAGAAAGTGTTCTGATGTCAAATGATGCGAAACAGCAGAGTATTACAGCAAAAGATGTATTTGATGCTGCGAAGGATGGAGACAAGCTCGCTTTAAATATCGTGAATGAAGTGAGCGAGATTCTTGGAAAGACGTTGGCTAATATTTCCTGTGTCTGTGATCCAGAAGCAATCGTCATTGGTGGCGGTGTTTCAAAAGCAGGAGAAATCCTGCGAAATAGAGTAGAAAGTAGTTTTATCAATCATGCATTTCATGCCTGCAAGACAACAAAAATTGTACTGGCATCATTGGGAAATGACGCCGGAATGTACGGAAGTGCAGGCCTCCTATTACAATAATTGTTTTTCATTTTGATGGGGGAAGCCCCATCTGCGATTCATACACGAAATTTCTTCAATATTCGTGATTCAAATAAAAACGGGAAGACAACTTGGCAGTCTTCCCGTTTTTCAGTGCGTCTTGTGGCGCACGACGTTATTTATTTCCCATATTCTAATATTGCTTTCACGCCTTCTTCCGGACTTAAGTATGTGCCTAATGGATTTACAGTGCTGGTACTTGGTCCATGAAAGTCGGTGCCGCCGGTTAAGAAAAGTCCGTATTCGGTAGCGATACGCTTGATTTCTTCGCGGTCAGCTTCTGTATTACGTGGATGATTAAGCTCTAAGCCTTTGATGCGGCCTTCTTTGGCAAGTTTTTCGCAAAGGGCTAAAGAATCATACTCGCCTGGATGAGCGATGACGGCTATTCCACCGCAGCGGTCAATCAGATCAAGAGCTTCATACACATCTGGATAAGGGATGCGGATATAGCGCTTGCTCTTTCTACCTGCTTCTTTCTGGAAGAAGTCGCTGATTAAGCTTCCAGTATAGCCCATCTTCTGAAATGGAATCATCATATGGTGATTGTAAATGGATCCACTGTCACGAGCTGCTTCTAAAATGTCGTCAATGTCTACTGGAAAGTCCTCGGCCAACATTTCGCACATCTGATATTTTGCATCATAGCGGACAGATAAAGTCTGATCTAAGAATTCCTGATATCCCCATAAATCTTTTGGGTAGTAGCAAAGAACGTGGACAGCACGGCCGGATTCATAATCCTTTGTGGAAAACTCCACCCCAGGGATGACATTCATCCCAATCTGTTTGCCGTAGGATACGGCTTCGATGATACCTGCTACCGTATCGTGGTCGGTGACAGCGATATAATCAAGACCAATGCGTTTCGCATGGTCGATTAAATCCTTCACCCCATACATACCATCCGATTTTGTGGTATGGGTATGTAAATCTGCTTTCATATCATAATCTCCTTTATTGTGTCATCATATCCACATCTGATTCTTCTCCATCTTCAATGGATACAACAACCTTATGCGGCAGGCATACAATGGTTTCGCCGGTTTTGCTGATCGGTTTATGATCCACACAAATCTGATCTGGACAGTCAGCATGATCCATATAAGCCTTGCCATTTTTAATGATTACCTTATTTTCCCCTTCATCAAGTGGCACGTCAAATGTGGCATCCTCCGATAAGTTGCCGGAAAAGACGATTTCAGAGTCCACAGTGACAATGACTTTGCTGCCTTTTTCGGAAAATAAATTCATTACTACGTAAGAACCTGCTGCCAGAACCAGAAGAAGGATGATCAGTATCAAATCACGTCGTTTCACTATCGTACCTCAATCATATCGAGCACTTCTCCAATGGAATCGGAGATGCAAAGTTCGGCCTGTTTATCACGAGATGTAGCATCACGGTTGATGATCACAAGATGTTTGCCGTGGAAGTAGTCGATGAAGCCAGCAGCAGGATAAACAACGAGAGAAGTTCCACCAATAATTAAAGTATCCGCGGATGCAATCGCATTTACGGCTCCGGAGATGACATCATTATCAAGGCCTTCTTCATATAAAACAACGTCAGGTTTGATTAAGCCACCACATTCACAATAAGGATTTCCAGGTGCGTTCTTAACATATTCAACCGGATAGAATTTACGGCATTTTGTACAGTAATTGCGAAGAACACTTCCATGAAGTTCGTAAACCTTTTCGCTTCCTGCTGCCTGATGAAGACCGTCGATGTTCTGAGTTACGATACCGGTTAATTTGCCAGCCTTTTCAAGCTGTGCAAGCTTTAAATGAGCTTTGTTTGGTTTTGCATCTAAATAAAGCATACGATCTTTGTAGAATTCATAAAATTCATCGGTGCGATTCCAGAAAAATGTACCGCTTACGATGGTTTCCGGGCGATATTTATATTTTAAGTTGTAAAGTCCGTCGGTGCTTCGGAAATCCGGAATGTTGCTTTCTGTGGAAACACCAGCGCCGCCAAAGAAGACGATGCGGCTGCTTTCGTCAATAATTTCCTGCAATTTTGCGATTTTGTTCATATCCATAATGGCTGCCTCCTCGTAGATTTTTCTATTGTAGATTC
>JAKSRP010000043.1 GCA_024403555.1 Lachnospiraceae bacterium
AGAGCACCTGCCTTACAAGCAGGGGGTCACAGGTTCGAGCCCTGTTGGTCCCATTTATGGCGAAGTAGCTCAGTTGGCTAGAGCACACGGTTCATACCCGTGGTGTCAGCAGTTCGAATCTGCTCTTCGCTATTTTTTTATGCCCAAAAAGGTTGCTACATCATTGTAGCAACCTTTTTTGTTTACCTGCATGTGTGCGCAAAGAGTCACTTTGTGACTCTTTATTACGTTATTTTAAGAAATATTTATGATTTTTGTATATTTTCAAACTGTTTTTTCAATGCTATAATGAACGAAATAGTAACGAAAAGTTATTATTTGATAAATATTATTTATAGGAGAACGACGATGAGAGTAGGACTCGGATATGATGTACACAAATTAGTTGAAAATCGCGATCTTATCATCGGTGGCGTTAAGATTCCTTATGAAAAAGGTCTTTTAGGTCATTCAGATGCAGACGTATTACTCCACGCAATTTCAGATGCGTTACTTGGTGCTGCAGCCCTTGGCGACATTGGGAAGCATTTTCCTGACACAGATCCAAGATACAAAGGTGCAGACAGCTTAAAGCTTTTAGCAGGCGTGAAAGAATTATTAGACAAAGAAAATTATGTCATCGGGAATGTGGATGCAACCATCATCGCACAGAGACCAAAGATGGCACCACATATCATGAAGATGAGAGAGAATATTGCGAACACACTTGGTGTTGACATTTCTCAGATTAGTATTAAAGCTACTACAGAGGAAGGACTTGGATTTACCGGAACTGGCGAAGGAATCAGCTCTCAGGCAATTGCCCTTATTATGCCAGTTGCTAATTACAGCTACATCGATCCGATGAAAGAAGTTGGATGTGAAGGCTGCTCCGGTTGCCCAAAACAGTAAACGAAGATGGAACTATTTTACGATAAGAATAAGAAATATGAAGACAGCTTCAGAAGACTCTGGAAAACTTGTTTTCATGATCCGCAGGCTTACGAAGATTTTTATTTTCAAAGCACTTATTCGAGAAACCAGGTGCTTGCTGCAGCCGAAGATGGTGCAGTCAGAGGGATGATTCACTTAAATCCTTATCTGTTAAAGGTTGGAGAGGTAAAAAGAAAGCTTCATTATATTGTTGGAGTTGCAACTGATCCGAAGTTTCGAAGACAGGGCATTATGAGAGAGATGCTTACAAAGGTTATGAAAGATATGGCAGATGCCGGCGAAGTATTTACCTATCTGATGCCAGCAGATGTAAGCTATTATGAACCATTTAACTTCGTGAAGGTTTCCGGTTTTGAAGAAGTGGAGATTCACGGCGAAGAAGGGGAATCTCACATTCAGCCATTGATGTTTAAGGATTATGTAAAAGCGACAAAATTTGCGAATGATTATTATGAAAGCCGTTATAAGGTATATACTATGGCTACTCAGGACGTATTATTCTTTATGCGATGGGAAGCCTTATCCGAGAATGGCAAGCTGTTATGCTTAAAGCATGGCGATGAAATTGCTGGTCTTGCAGTTTATGGTATAGCGGATGATACCGTTTACGTACGTCAAATTTTAGGTGACCGTGATGAGATGATTGGCGAGCTGAAAGCATATTTTGGAAATCGAAGAATGCTTGTTACATTGCCAAATGATGAAAAAGATGATTCGCAGATTATGATGCGCATGCTTCGTCTTGATTTATACGTTGCTCAGTGCAAAGCAAAACGTGACTTTGACTTTACAATCTTTATTAAAGATGATTATTTAGAAAACCAGAATGGTTATTTCCGTATTTTCGCGAAAGATGGCTATGGATGCATCGAGCGAGTGGAAGAGCCGGAAGAACCGGTAGATACATTTACCATCACAGAAGTGACAAAATTGATTCTTCGTGATACCGATATGTTGCCATGGATGATTGGCGAAATCGTATAGTTGCATGAGATTTTACTGATTCTGTTGACAACGCAAAGAAAATTTCATATTATATAGTGTATACGAAATTTAATAGGTAAATGTATTGATCGGAAGAGTACCATAGTGAAAGCTCTCCAGAGAGAAACTGCCATAGGCTGGGAGCAGATTCGAGTGGAAAGTATGGGAAGTGCATCCGTGAACAGGTCAGGCGAAGTAACAGTAGTCTGGTTCGTAAGCGAGGCGTTAACTGCATGAAAGTGAAAGTATTATGTTGATACTTTAATTAGAGTGGAACCGCGGACCCCCGTCTCTTATGAGGCGGGGGTATTTTTATGTAATAGGAAACTTCGTTTCCGTAACATAAAACCCTCCGAGAGGAAGCGTAATGTAATAGAAAGGACAAAAGAGAATGAAAATTTTTAATACTCTTACAAAACAGAAAGAAGAATTCGTTCCAGTAAACGAAGGAAAAGTTGGTATGTATGTCTGTGGGCCTACTGTATACAACTATATTCACATTGGAAATGCAAGACCAATGATCGTTTTTGATACTGTAAGAAGATATTTTGAATACAAAGGATACGAAGTAAATTATGTATCCAACTTTACAGATGTTGATGACAAAATCATCAAAAAAGCAATCGAAGAAGGCGTAGATGCAAGCGAAATATCCGAACGCTTCATCGTAGAATGCAAAAAGGATATGGAAGGCATGAATGTAAAACCTGCCACAACACATCCAAAAGCAACTGAAGAAATCGGTGGCATGATCAAGATGATCCGTACTTTAATTCAGAAAGATCATGCATATGCAGTAGATGGAACTGTATATTTTAAAACTCGTTCTTTCCCTGAATATGGTAAATTATCCAAGAAAAACATTGATGACTTAGAAGCAGGACACAGAGACATCAAGGTTACCGGTGAAGACGGTAAACAGGATCCATTAGATTTCGTACTTTGGAAACCGAAAAAAGAAGGCGAACCTGCATGGGGATCTCCATGGGGACAGGGCCGTCCAGGATGGCACATCGAATGTTCCGTAATGTCTAAAAAATACATCGGCGACACAATCGACATCCACGCAGGTGGTGAAGACTTAATCTTCCCACATCATGAAAATGAAATTGCACAGTCTGAAGCATGCAACGACGAAACATTTGCAAACTACTGGATGCACAATGCATTCTTAAATATCGACGGTGAAAAGATGTCCAAATCTGCAGGAAACTTCTTCACTGTTCGTGAAATCAGCGAAAAATACCCATTACAGGTAATTCGTTTCTTCATGTTAAGTGCGCACTACAGAAGTCCATTAAACTTCTCTGACACATTAGTAGAAAGTGCAAAGAACGGTTTAGAAAGAATCTACAACGCAGTTGATTTACTTCGTGACCGTGCAGCACATGGCGAAGGCACATTAACAGATGCAGACAAAGAAAACTTAGCAAAATTACAGGAATTAGTAGACAAATATGAAGCTGCTATGGAAGATGACTTTAACACAGCAGATGCAATTGCAGCGGTATTTGAGATGGTTAAGTTATCTAACACAACAGTACGTACTGGTTCTAAAGAATATGCAGCAAATGTACTTGCAACCGTTGAAAAGCTTTGCGATATCTTAGGTATCATCTTAGAAGAAAAAGAAGATGTACTTGAACCAGAATTTGCAGCGCTCATCGAAGAAAGAACAGCAGCGAAAAAAGCAAGAGATTTTGCTCGCGCTGATGCAATCCGTGATGAATTAGCAGCAAAAGGAATTTTAATCAAAGATACAAGAGAAGGGGTAAAATGGACAAGAGCTTAATTAGATCCATGAAAGATAAGCTTAATATCAAGGACGTCGATGCGAGAAATTATTCTCCACTGACCCTTGCCTACATCGGAGATGCGGTTTATGAAGTGATCATCCGTACGATTCTCGTTTCCGAGGCGAATATGGCTGTGAAGAAGTATCATCACAGAGCGAGTCATTTGGTAAACGCAGGCTATCAGGCGGAGCTGATTCATAAATTAGAGCCAATTCTTACCGATGAAGAAATGTCTGTTTACCGTCGTGGCAGAAATGCAAAATCCTATACTTCCTCAAAGAATGCTTCTGTGATTGAGTACCGCACTGCGACTGGTTTTGAAGCATTGATTGGATATTTATATTTGAAGGAAGAGATTGAGCGAATTTATGATCTGCTGCGCTTCGGATTAGAAATAGGAGAATAAAATGGCAGTTACAGAATCCCTCATTGAAGGCAGAAATGCAGTTGCCGAAGCCTTTCGTTCCGGCAAACCTGTAGATAAATTATTTGTTTTAGATGGATGCACAGATGGTCCGGTTCGTTCCATCATTCGCCAGGCTCGTAAAACAGATGCGCTCATCCAGTTTGTAAAAAAGGAAAGATTAGATCAGATTTCTGAAACTGGAAAACACCAGGGCGTGATTGCTTACACAGCAGCCTACGAATACTCTACAGTAGAGGATATGTTTGCTTTAGCAAAGGAAAAAGGCGAAGATCCATTTATCATTTTATTAGATGAAATTGAAGATCCACACAATCTTGGTGCGATCATTCGTACTGCAAATTTAAGTGGTGCGCATGGGGTCATCATTCCAAAACGTCGTGCAGTTGGACTTACTGCAACCGTTGCGAAAACTTCCTGTGGAGCTTTAAATTATACACCAGTGGCAAAGGTGAACAACCTTTCCAAAACAATTGAAGAGTTAAAAGAACGCGGTATGTGGTTTGTATGTGCAGACATGGGTGGAGAAACCATGTATGACTTAAATTTAACCGGTTCCATCGGGCTCGTTATTGGAAATGAAGGCAGCGGTGTTAGCAAAAATGTAAGCAAACATTGTGATTTTATCGCTTCCATTCCAATGAAAGGGGACATCGATTCTCTCAATGCTTCTGTTGCAACAGGCGTATTAGCCTTTGAAATTGTGAGACAGCGCATGGGGAAATAAGATGACCATGAATACAAATTTTGATCATTTAACGGATGAGCAGGTTCTTTCCCTGATTTCGAAGGGAGAAGAATCTGCCATGGATTATCTTCTTGGCAAATATTTCGCTGTAGTGAAGCGTCTGGTTATGAATTATTACATGACTGGCGGTGAGCAGGAGGATTTGCATCAGGAAGGATATATTGGACTTTTCAAAGCAATCAGAAGCTATGATCCGAAAAAGAATAATCGTTTTTATCCTTATGCAAAGATGTGCATTGAATCTCAGATACAGACTGCGGTCACTGCTTCAAATCGAAAGAAGCATGCTCCGCTAAATCTCTCTGTACCGATTGAGTTTTCTCCGGAACAGGAGATGGCGACGCTTACAGGCAATCCGGAAAAAATCTTCCTTGACAAAGAGTGGGAAGAGAATGCCGAAAAGAAGATGGAAGAGAAGTTAAGTCCATTTGAAAAAACAGTAGTACTTTTATATCTTGAAGGCAAAACTTATGCAGAAATCGCAACGGAAATTGGCAAAACGCCAAAGTCGATTGATAATGCCATTTCCCGCGTGAAGAAAAAGTTAAGTGAAACAAGATAGCAATTAGAAAGAAGATGAAACTAACATGAAAGTGATTTTTTTAGATGTCGATGGCGTTATGAACAGCACAGATAATGAATGGCTGGATTTAAAATGCGTAGACAATCTTTATACCATCGTTAGTCAGACCGATGCAAAAGTAGTTATCAGCTCTTCCTGGAGAGATGGATGGCATAAAGAGCCAGAGATGAAACATCTTGATTCTGCAGAAATGGCTGATTTGGAATCTGCTATGCAGGATCTTGGGATGGAAATCTATGATAAGACTCGTCCACAGCTTTCTGGCGTGATGGATTTTCGTGGGAATCAGATTAAAGATTATATAGAAAGTCATGATGATATTGAAAATTTTGTCATCATCGATGATTTGTTCTTCCCTGACTTTGGCCAGTTTGAAGAACATCTTGTCATGACTGATTTTGACGAAGGCGGACTGACTGCAGATAAAGCAGAAATGGCCGTTGAAATACTGAATGCATAGGAATTGATATAGCTTGACATTGTTTATCGGCTATGTTAAATTATATCGGTAGGCTGCTATGGCACAGGTGGTAGCGCGTCACATTGGTAATGTGGAGGTCACGGGTTCGAGTCCCGTTAGCAGCTTAAAGATGAAGGCGATAAATAGCTTGGACGAGTTATTTATCGTTTTTTACTTTTAAAGAGGGAATTTACCATGAACAAATACTTTGATATCAACGAAGAAGGCTTTAGCATTCGTTGCAAAATCTACTATAATAAAGATCTTCATAATCACACAGATGTGGTAATTGCGACTTATGGATTTGGCGGAAACAAAGACAATAAGGCGATTGAAAAATTTGCAGATCGTATCACAACTAAATATAAAGGATATGTGGTTGTCTGTTTTGACTGGCCATGCCATGGGGCAGATGCAAGAAATAAACTTATTCCGGAAGAGTGCATGAAATATATGTCTCTGGTTGTGGATTATGCGAAAAAGGAGCTTAAAGCAGAAAGGATTTTTAACTATTCTTCTAGTTTTGGTGCATATATCACCCTTCGACAATTACATGAAACCACGATTAATCCATTTGACAAGATTGCTTTTCGCTGTCCTGCTTTGAAAATGTATGATGCATTTGCTCAGAATATCACTGATGCAGACTGGACGAAACTCAATAAGGGAAAGGAAATTTTGCGAGGTCATGATCGAAAGATTAAAATGTCCAAGGAATTATTGGAGGATTTCAAGGAACACGATGTGACAGAACATGACTACATGGAGTTTGCAGATGACATCATCATGATTCATGGGACGAAGGATGCAGCTGTTCCAATTGAGACAGTACGAGCTTTTTCCGATGAGAATGTCATTGAACTTTATGAAGTAGAAAATGCAGATCATCCATTCTCAAACCCCGATTATATGGATTTTGCAATCCAGAAGATGATTGAGTTTTTTAAATAATATTTAGAATAGTTTTTGTGATTAACAAGTTTTTTTAGAGACTAAGTTTAAGGTCGCTGCACGTGAGTGCGGCGGCTTTTTTGCGTTAAATTTTTTTACTAAATAAAACCTACTAAAAAACTAGGAAAACGTGTTGACACTATTACCCTACTGTGTTAGTATGATTACGGAAAGTAAACATACTAAATTAGTAGGGATAAGGAGACCATATCATGGATAAATTCATATATTTAGATCACGCTGCAACAACTCCAGTAAGACCAGAAGTAGTAGAAGCGATGCTTCCATTTTTCACAGAGAAATTCGGTAATCCATCCGCAGCATACGGACATGCTTTTTCCGCAAAAAATGGTGTAGACAAAGCGAGAAACATTGCCGCAAACGCTCTTGGAGCAACCGCAAAGGAAATTTATTTCACAGCAGGCGGTTCTGAAAGTGACAACTGGGCCATTAAAGGAGTTGCAGACGCATACAAAAACAAAGGAAAACACATTATCACATCCAAAATCGAACATCATGCAGTGCTTCATACCTGCGAATTCTTAGAAAAACAGGGATTTGAAGTGACATATTTAGATGTTGATGAAGATGGATTGATCAGTTTAGAAGAATTAGAAGCTGCAATCAAAGAAGATACAATCTTAATCAGTATTATGTTTGCTAATAACGAAATTGGTACGATTGAACCAATCAAAGAAATTGGTGAAATTGCGAAAAAACATAATGTCATCTTCCATACAGACGCAGTTCAGGCATTTGGACAGGTGCCAATCAACGTAGATGAACTTCATATTGACCTACTTTCTGCAAGCTCTCATAAATTAAATGGACCTAAGGGCGTTGGCATGTTATATGTAAGAAAAAGCGTAAAGCTTAGCAACTTAGTTCACGGTGGCGGACAGGAAAGAAGCAAGAGAGCCGGTACAGAGAATGTTCCTGGAATCGTAGGTTTTGGTAAAGCAGTAGAAATCGCATTCGATACCATGGAAGAAAGAACCAAAAAAGAAACCGAGCTTCGTGACTATACATTAAAACGCATCGAAGAAGAAATTCCATATGTAAAAATCAATGGACATCGAACAAAGAGATTGCCAAATAATATCAATGCATGTTATCGTTTTATAGAAGGCGAGTCCTTACTGATCATGTTAGATATGAATGGTATTTGCGGTTCCTCCGGATCTGCATGTACCTCTGGATCACTCGATCCATCCCACGTATTACTGGCAATCGGTCTTCCACATGAAATTGCACATGGTTCCTTAAGACTTACATTAGACCATAACACAACAAAGGAAGATATGGATTACACAGTAGACAAATTAAAAGCAGTGGTTGACCGTTTAAGAAGCATGTCACCACTTTATGAAGATTTCTTAAAAGAACAGGGAGGAAACTAAGATGGCAGAAGGACAGGCATACAGCAAAAAAGTAATGGATCATTTTATGAATCCTAGAAATATGGGTGAAATTGAAAACCCAAGTGGCGTAGGAACTGTAGGTAATGCAAAGTGTGGCGATATCATGAGGATTTATCTTGATATCGATGACAATCAGGTAATCAGAGACTGTAAGTTCAAAACATTTGGCTGTGGGGCAGCAGTAGCAACAAGCTCTATGGCAACAGAATTAGTCATTGGAAAGACTGTTCAGGAAGCATTGAATGTTACAAACAAGGCAGTTATGGAAGCACTTGATGGACTCCCTCCTGTAAAAGTGCATTGTTCTCTTCTTGCAGAAGAATCCATCCATGCAGCCTTATGGGATTACGCTAAGAAAAATAATATCGTAATTGAAGGACTTGAAGCACCTCGCGTGGACATTCATGAAGAGGAGCGTCAGGAATAAATTGAGGTAAATATGGGAAAGAAAGTAGTTATTGGAATGAGTGGAGGCGTAGATTCCTCCGTAGCAGCGCATTTGCTAAAGCAGCAAGGGTATGAAGTCATAGGTGTGACGATGCATATCTGGCAGGATGAAGAACTTGACAGTGATAATGAAAGCTGTGGTGGCGTTACAGCGGTAAATGATGCCAAACGCGTGGCAGATCAGCTTGGGATTCCTTATCAGGTCATGGATTTCAGGGATGAATTTAAGGAAAATGTCATCGCATATTTTGTAGATGAATACCTGAATGCGAGAACGCCGAATCCTTGTAATACCTGCAATCGTTATGTGAAATGGGAAGCACTTCTGACACGTGCAAGAGCGATTGGAGCGCAGTACATTGCGACCGGACATTATGCTAGAATCAAACAGCTGCCAAATGGTCGATATACCATTACTCAGTCCATCACTCAGATGAAGGATCAGACCTATGCACTTTACAATCTGACTCAGGATCAGCTTTCTCATACGATTATGCCGGTTGGCGATTATACAAAGGATGAGATCCGTGCGATTGCTGAAAATATCGATTTGAATGTTGCCCACAAGGCAGACAGCCAGGATATTTGCTTTATTCCGGATGGCGATTATGCAGCATATCTGAAAAAACATACCGGAAAAGACATTCCGCAAGGCAATTTTGTCGATCTTGATGGAAATATTTTAGGTCGTCATAAAGGAATTATTCACTATACGATTGGGCAGCGAAAAGGGTTAGGAATCGCACTTGGAAAACCAGCCTTCGTTGTAGATATCCGCAAAGAGACAAATGAAGTTGTCATCGGGTCAAATGAAGACGTATTCGGTAAGGCATTGATTGCGGATAAAGTGAATTTTATGTCGATTCCTTCTTTAGAAGGAGAGATGCGAGTGCGTGCAAAAATCCGATACAGCCACAAAGGC
>JAKSRP010000044.1 GCA_024403555.1 Lachnospiraceae bacterium
TCATCTACATCATAGATACCAGAAGGCTCAACGATGATACGGTCACAGCCAGAAGACAATCAGATTCCAGTAGTATTTTCCGCAGTATCTGATCCAGTTGGCGCAGAATTAGTAGAATCCATGGAAGAACCTGGTGGAAACATCACAGGTACATCTGATTTCTTAAATACAAACGCAATCATGGACTTAATCTTTGCAGCAAATCCAGATACAGATTATGTTGGTCTTCTTTACTCTAAGAGCGAAGATTCTTCTAAACAGCCAATCGCTGATGCAAAAGCTTACTTAGACAAAAAAGGCGTAAAATACATTGAAAAAACAGGTACAAACACTGATGAAGTATCTTCCGCAGCAGACGCATTAGTAGCTGAAAAAGTAGATGCAATCTTCACACCAACTGACAACACAGTTATGACAGCTGAACTTGCAATCTATGAAAAATTCGAAAAAGCTGGTATTCCTCACTATGCAGGTGCTGACTCCTTCGCATTAAATGGTGCATTCTGTGGTTACGGTGTTGACTATGCAAATCTTGGTAAAGAAACAGCTGATATGGTAGTTGATATCTTAGTAAATGGTGCAAAACCAGAATCTACAGCAGTTAAAACATTTGACAATGGTTTAGCTACAGTTAACACAGAAATCTGTGAATCCATCGGCTTAAAGATTGATGACATCAAAGAAGCATTCAAAGATTACTGCACAGATATCATTGAAACAAAAACAGCAGAAGAATTCGAAGAAGAAAAATAAGAAACAGTTAGTAAAGTAATAAAAAGTGTTTTTAGGAGCGAAAATATATGTTTATCACACCGGCAATTGTGCAGACTGCCCTTGAGGTAGGTTTAATCTACTCATTAGTAGCATTGTCTCTGTACTTAAGTTTTTCAATTTTAAATTTATGTGACCTTTCCACAGACGGATGCTACACTTTAGGATGTGCAGTGGCCGCTATGATTACAATCGCAGGCCATCCTGTGCTGGCATTATTTGCAGCTATGTTAGCAGGGGTATGCTCTGGGTTTATCACCGCGACTCTTCAGACCAGACTTGGTGTGGAAAGTATCTTAGCAGGTATCATCGTAAATACTGGACTTTATACCATCAACTTATTTGTTATGGGTATGTCATCGAACGTTTCCATCTTTAAGCGCGCAACTGTATTTACTATGTTCCGTGGCCTTTCCGATTCTGATTTTTGGAGAGAATGGAGCGGACTCATTTTAATCTTTTTAATTGTACTCGTTATGTGTGTACTTATGTATCGTTTCCTTGGTACAAGAATTGGTCTTTCTATCCGTGCAACAGGGGATAATGATGCGATGGTAAAATCCTCTTCCATCAACCCTGCATTTATGATTACTGTTGGACTTTGTGTATCTAATGCATGTACAGGTCTTGCAGGCGGATTGATTGGACAGTACAACAAATCCTGTGATATCAACTTAGGTACCGGTATGGTAACCGTTGCTCTTGCTTCCCTCGTAATTGGTGAAACCTTACTTGGCAAAGGAAGTGTGAAAAAAGGTATCATCGGTGTTATTATCGGATCTTGTTTATATCGTTTCATCGTAGCTCTTGCGCTTCGTATGAACGTTCCTACAGAAGCATTTAAATTAGTATCTGCAATCATCGTAGCAGTGGCTATTGCAACACCTAAGATTAAGGAAATCCTTCGTCTTAGAAAAATCAAGGCACAGGCAATGGCAGAACACAAAGCAATGATGAGAAAGGGAGGTAAATAACATGCTTAAGCTTACCAATCTTGAAAAAACATTTAATGCAGGTACAGTTAATGAAAAAAAAGCCCTTCAGGGTCTTAGCTTAGAACTTGCCAAAGGCGATTTTGCTACCATCGTCGGTTCTAATGGTGCCGGTAAATCTACGATGTTTAATGCTATTGCAGGTACATTTTTTGTGGACAGAGGCTGCGTGGAATTAGATGGACAGGACATCACATTTATTCCAGACCATAAGAGAGCTAAGTACATCGGATATTTATTCCAGGATCCAATGAAAGGAACAGCTCCTCATATGAGCATCGAGGAGAATTTGGCGGTTGCTTATCTTCGTGCAACTACAAGTGCACATCGTTATTTCAGCCGTATTTCCAAGAAGGATAAGGATTTGTTCCGTGAACATCTTTCTCTTCTTAATATGGATCTTGAAAATCGTATGGGCAATCCGGTTGGGTTATTATCCGGTGGTCAGAGACAGGCATTAACTCTTCTCATGGCAACCTTAGTTACACCTAAGATTCTTCTTTTGGATGAACATACAGCAGCTCTTGACCCAGGGACAGCAGAAAAGGTATTAAATCTTACTAAGAGCATCATCGAAGAACGAAATATTACATGTCTTATGATTACTCATAACATGAATCAGGCATTAGAGCTTGGTAACCGTACTCTTATGATGGACTCTGGAAATATCATTTTCGATGTTAAGGGTGAAGAAAGAAGCAAGATGACAGTAGATGATCTTCTTAAGAAATTCCAGGTTGGTACTGGTCAGGCCTTTGATAATGACCGAATTCTTTTATCTACTGTAAAAGGTGAATAAGAAAAATTATATAGAAAATTTTAATGGAGAGTCGCAAAAATGTGGCTCTCCTTTTTGTGTTTGGATTGATATTTTTATTGCCTGCAATACTGTGATATTGGTTGGAAAAGAAGACAAAATGTTGTAAAATGAAAGTAGTGAAATTGGGTGAGAAAACTTAAAATTTATAGGTGAAGGAGGTCATATTTATGGCAGAAATTAATAAGATGGAATTAGAACAGATTGTCTTAAAAAACATGTATCACGATGCGAATGGGAACAGAGATATTTGTCCGATTTATCATAACAAAGAAGAACTGAATAAGCTTCTTGATTACTTAGCAGAACCATTTTACGGCAAGGTAGACTATGTTGTATCTCCAGAATCTTTAGGCTTTATTCTTGGGGGAATGTTAGCAGAAAAATTAGATGTAGGCTTTATTCCGGTTCGCAGCGGACATCATGCAGTATTAGCAGATGATGAAGCGATTCGTGCTCCATACATCGATCATAGAAATAATGTGCGAGCTCTTCAGGTTCGCGAAAGCAATCTTCCTAAAAAAGCAAGAGTTCTTTTAGTAGATGACTGGGTGAATACCGTAGCAACTCTTCATGCATGTAAGATTATTGTGGAAGAAGGCGATTGTGAAGTAGTTGGTATCGCTTGCTTTGGCGTAAATTACAACAACCGAACAAAGAGACAATTAGAGCTTGGAAAGATTCATACAGTATTAGTAATTAAATAATTATCCAAACATCATTTGTGTAATATAAAATTTATAGAAATAAAGGAGAACAAAAAAGATGGCACAACCAAACAGACCACGAAGTCGACAAAAGAATGTGACTTCTGGTGGAAAAGGCGTAAGTCGAAGAGACGCGAATACCGGTTCAGGCAATGTCCAGCGTGCCGGTGGTGGAACCAGCCCATTGATGATCATTCTTGGAATCATTGTCATGCTTCTTGGAGGCGGCGGTGGCGCTATGACCATGTTAGGCGGTGGTGGCAGCAGTGGAGGCAATACCTTTGTTCAGCAGCAGCCTAGCGTAAGTACCGGCTGGAGTCAGGAAAGCAATGTCAAAAAGCTTGATGAAACAGTAGCGAAGGGCTCCCGTGACAAATATACCGTGATCAAAGGCAACGGCAAAGATATCACAACGATCATGGTTTATATTTGTGGTACAGATTTAGAGTCTAATCATGGTATGGCAACTTCTGATATGCAGGAAATGCTTGCAGCAAGCTTTGATGATCATATCAATTTATTGATTTATACTGGCGGATGTCAGAGATGGAAAAACAATGCAGTCAGCAATAATGTGAATCAGATTTATCAAGTAAAAGGTGGCAAATTCTATTGCATAGAGAAAAACTGCGGCAATAAGACCATGACAAATCCTGCAACCTTGACAGAATTTATCAAGTATTGTAAGAAGAACTACCCTGCAAACCGTAATGACCTTATTTTATGGGATCACGGCGGTGGATCTGTAACTGGTTATGGATATGACCAGAAAGACCAGAGAGCCGGGGCTATGAATTTAGCTGGTATTCAAAAAGCGTTAAATGATGCGAAGATGAAGTTTGACTTTATCGGTTTTGATGCCTGCTTAATGGCAACAACAGAAACTGCCCTTACTCTTAGTAATTATGCGGACTACATGATTGCATCTGAAGAAACAGAACCAGGTATTGGCTGGTATTATACAGACTGGCTGACCGAATATGGTGAAGATCCATCCATGGATACGTTATCCATTGGCAAACGCATTTGCGATGATTTTGTCAGCAAATGTGCTCAGAAGTGTCCGGGACAGAAGACAACCTTATCTGTGACAGACTTAGCTGAAATCTCTAATACTGTACCTTCTAAGTTAAGTGCATGGGCAAAAGATACTACTTCCATGATTAAGGACAGCGAATACCAGAAGGTATCTACCGCTAGAAATAAAGCTCGTGAGTTTGCAGAAAGCCAGAGAATTGATCAGGTGGATTTAGCAGATTTTGCAGGAAATATGGGTACCGATGAAGGAAAAGCATTAGCAAAAGCTTTAAAGGGTGCCGTAAAATATAACAATACAGCAAGCAACATGACAAATGCTTACGGTCTTTCTGTATATTTCCCATCTAAGAAAATCAGTACGGTAGACCGTGCAGTTCAGACTTATAATGCCATTGATATGGATGATGATTACACAAGATGTATCAAGAACTTTGCAACCGTTCAGGCATCTGGTCAGGCAGTTGCATCTTCTGGCAATACTCAGACTCAGACCTATCAGGGTGGCGGATATACAAATGGTGGCAATACATCTGCAGGAAACCTGTTTGGAAGCTTAATTGGACAGAGTCTTTCTGGATCTGGTTCTTCCTCCGGAAGCATGGAAGCAGAACTGATCAATCAGGTTTTACAGAGCCTGCTTACTTCAGGAACAAGCAGTATTTCTACTGGTAAGATGGCATTTGCTATGGACAACGATTTAGATGCAGACGAGCTTGCAAAATATATTGAAGAAAATCAGTTTGATGCATCTGCTCTTACATGGAGTGAAGATAAAGATGGCAACCAGGTCATTTCTTTAGAAGAAGATCAGTGGGAACAGGTTGCAGACTTAGAACTTAACATGTTCTATGACGATGGAGACGGATATATTGATTTAGGACGTGACAATGTATTTGAATTTAATAAAAAAGGTGATTTGATCGGTGCAACGGATAACACTTGGCTTTCCATTAACGGACAGCCGGTAGCTTATTATCATACAGGCACGATCGAAGAGGATGATGATCATTATACAATTACTGGTTATGTACCTGCTAAGCTTAATGGAACACGCGTAAACTTAATCTTAGTATTCGATGATGAAAATCCAAACGGTTATATCGCTGGTGCGGCAAATGTTTATGCAAATGGTGAAACTCAGGCGGTGGCAAAACCATCGATCGCATTAAAGAAAGGCGATATACTTGATTTCTTATGCGATTATTATTCCTATAATGGGAAATTAAAGAGCAGCCATTACTTAGGTGAACAGATGACAGTGACCGACGAGATGACTATTTCTAATACGGAAGTTGGAGACAGTGTGATTGTAAATTATCGTTTTGTAGATCAATATGGTCAGGAATACTGGACGGAAACATTAAAATAAAAGGAGAAGAAGATGTATAGCGACGGAAAGATTTTAGTAGCAAAAAATGGGGATGAACCTATTTGTATTATCCCTAAGATGGCAAACAGACATGGATTAATTGCAGGTGCAACTGGTACTGGTAAGACAATTACATTAAAGGTTTTGGCGGAATCATTTAGTGATATTGGTGTTCCTGTATTCTTAGCAGACGTAAAAGGTGACCTTGCAGGTATGTGCAAACCAGGTGTGGATTCTGAAGATATGCAGAAACGTATCGCAAAATTTGGTCTTGCAGATCTCGGATTTACTTATAAATCCTTCCCAACAACTTATTGGGATATCTGGGGAGAAAAAGGTCTTCCACTTAGAACAACTATTACAGAGATGGGACCAACTCTTCTTGCTCGTCTTATGGGACTTACTCAGGCACAGGAAGATATCCTTTCTATCGTATTTAAGATTGCAGATGATGAAGATTTACTCTTAATCGATACAAAAGACTTGCGTGCAATGTTAAATTATGTTTCTGAAAATAACAAAACCTACAGTGCAGCTTATGGTAACATGTCTAAAGCTTCCATCAATGTTATTCAGAGAAACTTAGTTGCAATTGACAGTGCTGGTGGAGATAAATTCTTTGGCGAACCTGCTCTTGATATCAAAGACTGGTTCCGCACAGATTTCAATGGCAAAGGTATGATCAATATCTTAGATTCCGAAAGCTTAATTAACAATCCAAAGATGTATTCTACTTTCATGCTCTGGATGCTTTCTGAATTATTTGAAGTATTACCAGAAGCTGGTGATTTAGAAAAACCTAAGATGATATTCTTCTTTGATGAAGCACACCTTTTATTCAGCGATGCTCCAAAAGTGTTATTACAGAAGATCGAACAGGTTGTAAAATTAATCCGTTCCAAAGGTGTTGGTGTATACTTCATCACTCAGACACCTAGAGATATTCCAGATGGTGTATTATCTCAGCTTGGTAACAAGATTCAGCATGCACTTCATGCTTACACACCAAATGATATGAAATCCGTGAAAGCAGCAGCTGATTCCTTCCGTCCAAACCCTGAATTTGATACTCAGGAAGTGATTCAGGAACTTGGTATTGGGGAAGCAATCGTATCCTTCTTAGAATCAGATGGATCTCCTGCAATGGTTCAGAAAGCAAAAATCCTTCCACCACAGAGCTTAATGGGACCAATCACAGATGAAGTAAGAGCAGCAGAAATTGAAAGCAATTCTTTAGCATTCAAGTATGCAGATATGGTGGACCGTGATTCTGCTTATGAATTCTTCCAGAGAAAAGCAGCAGCTGATCAGGAAGAAGCAGAAAGACTTCGTGAAGAAGCAGAAGCTGCTAAGCTTCGTGCAAAAGAAGAAGCAGCTGCAGCAAAATTAGCAGAAAAAGAAGCTGCCGCAGCAGCAAGACAGGCAGAACGTGAAGCAGCAGCTCTTGCTAAACAGAAAGAAAAAGAAGCAGCTGCAGCACAGCGTGAAAAAGATAAAATCACAAATGCAAGAAAACGTGCAGCAAAAGGGGTTGCACAGACAGCAGCAGGTACGGTTGGACGTGAAGTTGGTAATGCAATCGGTGGTACTGTTGGTGGTAAATTCGGTAAGAAATTAGGCGGAAACTTAGGCGCAAGCTTAGGAAGAGGTTTATTAGGAACTTTATTTACTAAATAGCATAAATATAAACATAAAAAAAGCGTTCGTCGCAGGAAGGATTCAAGAGAGAATCCACCTGCATCGGACGCTTTTTTCGTTTGTTTATTTCATGAAATTGTTAATAATAGCATACAACTGGAGTGCCTTCATGTACGCCTTCGTAGGAACCATTTCCATAATAAAGAGCTCTTGCAACACTTGATGGAAGGTTAACACAGCCATGGCTTCCGTTGGTACGGAACACATTGCCACCAAAGGATCCTCTCCAGTACGCATCGTGGAGACCAATTCCCATATTAAATGCCATCCAGTAATGTACCAGAGTGTGATATTCATTTCTAGAGCCGGTAAGTACGCGGTCGCGCTGTTTGAAGTATACATAGTATACTCCACCAGGAGTGCGTCGTTCTGGATTAGAGTAGAGACCGGTAACAACGTTAGAAGTTAAAACAACCTTTCCTTTGTAGTGGTAATAAAGCTTCTGCGCGCTCATATTAACTTCAACAAAAGTATCGCCTAAGCCACCATTTTCTGTAGTTTTCTGATATCCGGTTACATTTGCATCAGCAATACCGGTTTTCTTTTCTTCGATTGCTTTAAGTAAAGCTTTGATTTCGTCTTTTGAATGAAGTGTGCTTCCAAAGTTACCACCGCCAACGGTTTTCATTGAACCATCACCAGATTTAAAAGTACGGCTTCTTCCAACAGTATCCATGGAAGGCTCTAATTTGCCTTTTACGAATTCCGTGACATTCTTCTTGAATACTTTATCGTCTTTGACATAATCCTGTTTTTCTTCGTCGTAAGTAAGCCAGTTGATTACTTCGGAACCATCGATTGTATAATCGCCATCAATTGTTTTGTAAGTGAGATTTACGGCGCAATGTTCATTTGCTGCATTCATAAGCTTGTTAAGCTTTTCATCGGTAGAATAAATCTGCGGTGGAACATAGCCTTCGTTGTCCTTTAAAGAGATTTCTTTTGTTTCGGTAAGCAATGCGCTTTCAACCATTGTAAATAATTTTTCGTCATCGATCACTGTTCCGAGTTTTTCTTTTTCAATGAAGAATTTGTTCTTTCCGGAATCGTAGACAACCTTTGCATCTTCTGCTGGTTTTTCGTATTTCTTTGTGTTGTGATCTAAATGTTTTACCGCGTAATCGATATCCTTCTTAGAATCATCTGATAAGATATTTACTTCGTAGGATTCTTCGTTCATAAAATACTTTGGCCACAGATAAGCTCTCTGTTTCGATAATACTTTACGAAGCTCTTTTTCCGTTTCTAACTGATTTAAGGTAAGTTCCATCCCGGTACCATCGAGTTTTTCGGATGTTCCGTCTGCAAATGTTATGTTTACGCTGCTGCCATCGAGACGTTCCTGTAATTTGTCGGAAACGTAAGTGACATTCTTTTCGGATACGTCAATACCTAAAATTTTTGTGTTATGCATATAATGGGAATAATAATAGCCGGTAGCGGCACCATATGCAATGACAAGCAATAATAATAAAACGGCCAGGGCCGTAAATGCCTTGGACTTGAAAAGTTTTTTCATATACTTTATTCCTTTCTCTGGTTTGTTATATTCTATAATATTTTATATCGATTCATACCATTCAACTATACATGAAAATACAGGAAGTGACAAGTTTATGACTAAATCATCATAATTTTTTAAGGATTTTGTCATAATTCTCCTGTTTGTGTGGAAATGTACATTCGGAGCAGTCTTTGATTCCATTTTCAGTGTAAGTAAAATGCCCCCCGCAGGTATCTTCTAATCGATAAAGTGGGCAGAAACAGAAGAGGCAGTTGAAATTTTCCGGGTCATCGGTTTTATGACATGGAAAAAATTCGCATTCTGTATGGCTGAAATAGGAATATTTTTTTGTTTCTTTCATATGATCAACCTCTTTGTGTTATGATTAGGTTAATATGTGATTGATTCGGTGGCATATCAAAACTTTTAATATGCCATGAATAGTATAGCAAAAAATGAACTGGAATAGAATGGAAACAGGAGGATTTGTATGTTTTTTGGGCAGGTTGACCGCACATTTGAAAACTTAAGAGAGCGTTCCGTAGAACAGTGGTTAGAAGAAATCGATGGACATGAAGATTTGGTTGTACGTGGGGGAGTAAAGGTTACCAGAGAGTATATTGCGGATTTAAAAAAGCAGATTGAAAATTTAAAGAGAAGCAATGCTTTAAAAGATCAGTTTTTAAAACAGATGAAACAAAAGTCTTTAGAAAAGTAAGCGGGAATCCTCGGTAATTCAATTGCCGTAGATGAAAGCGTTCATGCCATAT
>JAKSRP010000045.1 GCA_024403555.1 Lachnospiraceae bacterium
TTTTTGATGTTCATTGACTAAAAGACATAAAACAGCTAAAAACATCCCTTATTATAGTACTAAATCCTTTTCTCTAATACAGTAGGATCGATATGATTATAAAAAAGGAGATTGTAACATAACCCCATTCTAAAAAATTTATGTTTTGTAGTCTCTTTTTATCCTATTCATATCTCTCTGCTGCCATAAAAAAAACAAATAGTGCTTCTTAATGAGTGTTTTGTCTGATGCTTAGTGTATTTCAGGCGGTGAACAACAAAATAAAAAGTACAAAAGTGACGAACAGGGCGAACATGTTCGTTCACGGCTGTACTTTTTGTGAAGTTGTACACGCTCTGAAATACACTAAAAAATAAGCAAAGACAAAACACTCATTTTTAGAAGTACTTTTGTTTTTGATTGAAAGCAGAGAGATATGAATAGAATAAAAAAGAGGCTGCATAAAACAACCTCTTTCAAAATCTCAATTCCAATTACAATACACGTCTTACAGTAATGATTTTCTTATAATGTACGCTATTGTATGTGATACCCCACTTCTTACCTAAAGCGGATAATAACTGGCCACCGCCAGCATAGATTCCAACATGACCGCTGTAACATACGATGTCACCAGGTCTCATCTCGGAAACGCTTACTCTTCTACCAACGCCGCGCATTGCACTAGAGCTGTGTGGAAGAGATACACCAAAGTGTCTGTATACAGACATAACGAAACCGGAACAGTCAGCACCACCTGTTAAACTAGAACCGCCCCATCTGTATGGGTTTCCAACGAACTGGGAAGCATATCCTAATACACTGCCACCACCGTAGCTGGAATTAGAGGAGCTTGAGCTTGAACCTGAAGAACCGGATCTTGCAGCTGCTTCTGCATTGATCTGTCTCATAGATTTAGCCACACCAAACTGGTAATCAATGGTTACATAATCAGAACTTACATAACCTACGCCATCTTTGGTTTTGATCTTTGTCCAGTCTTCATTCTTTAAGCTCTTTACTTTGTAAGCTTTTTCGCCATCTACTAATGTAAGAATACTAGAATCCTGAGATGCTTTTTCTCTTACTCGTAAAGTTTCTGTCTGGATAGTTGCATACTTGGATAAATTCTGTTCTGCATATTCTTTGATGTCATTATCAAATACTAAGTAGTCATTGCTAACATAGCCTTTTACGGCACCGGAGCGAACCTTTGTCCATTCATCACCTTTTTTGATGACTTTCATCATGTTACCCTTTTTGAGTCTTCCCTTGATGGATGCATCACTTTCTGGTGCTATACGAATGTTAAGTGCTTCTCCTTTTTTGATATTAGCTACTGCTAAACCTGTATAATCTTTTTCTTCGTTTTTATCGTCTTTGTCTGTTGATTTTTCGTCTGCTGCTTCTGAATCTTTTGCTTGATCGGCTTCTTTTGTTCCTGTCTTCGCAACGGATGTTTTCTTTGTGAAGAAAGAAAATGGAGATGCCATTACTGTGCTCTGTGCTCCTGTTGTTAATAACATGGATGCTAAAGCAACTGTTGCAAAAGATACTTTTAATCTTTTAATCATGTAAACCTCCTTAAAAGACCTCTATACTTTTCAACAATATGTACTATAACGTATAAAAATCTAGATGTCAACATTATATTTCATTTTTTGTAACACTTTTGTAATATTTATCGATTATGATAGTATTATCTATGGTTTGCAAAAAGGAGTTCGAATATGAAAATCTATGTCATCCGTCATGGAGAAACGGAATATAATAAAAAAGGCTGCCTGCAGGGATGGCTTGACATTCCTTTAAATGAAAATGGAGAAAAGACTGCCATTTTAACAGGCGAAGGGCTTTCAAACGTTGAATTTGATTATGTATTTACCAGCCCATTAAAAAGAGCATATAAAACAGCTGAGCTCGTTGTGGCAGGTGGCACCTCTAACCCACCATTTATCTGCGATGACCGACTAAGAGAAATCTCCTGGGGCGAATGGGAAGGTCTTGGCTGTACCGACGAGAACATGGAGGTTGATCCAGACATTTACTTTGATTTTTACCGTGACTGCTTCCACTTTTCTGGTGCACCTGGCGGCGAAAGCATTGTCGACAATATTAACCGCATGGGCGACTTTTATCAGGATATTCTTGGTCGCGAAGAGCTTGCCGACAAAACCATTCTAGTTTCTACTCACGGCTGTGCTACAAGAGCACTTCTTCACCATGTGTACGAAGACAAAAGCGACTACTGGCATGGATGTGTTCCTGCTAATTGTGTTGTGAATATCATTGAGGTGAAGGATGGAGTAGGCACCTTGATTGGCGATGATATTCTCTATTATGATGAAAGTCTTGCTTATGATCCGTATAAATTGAGATGATTGCAATAGAGTTTGCTGAGAAAGGTTTCATATACTCTTTATTACTATAACAAGCACATATGAGGCTAAATTGACAACAGTATCGCTCCACCCAAGCAGTCTCTCATCTAGTGATCAAAAAAAGCGTATCCGCAAAAACGGATACGCTTATTTTTCTTTTGACTATTATCGAATTTCTGTCTGACCTAAGAACCAAGGTAAGTAGTAGCGAATTTCTACTCTCCACCATGGCCAGTCATGATCCACATCATAACCCCAACGGTCGATCCAGATATTGATGTCTTTTTCGTTACAGGATTTTTCTAACATTGCAGCTGTACGAAGGCCTTCTTCTTCCCAACGACCCTGACCAACACAAATAACATATTTGCGTTCTTTGTAAATGTCGATGTATGGGTGGTCAGCTGGTAAGTATTCAAGGATCTGTACTGGGTTGTTGTTAAATACTCTTTCATCAGAGTAGCCATGCCAGAAGAAATCTGCATCATAGCATCCGGAGCATCCAAGAAGGCTGCCGAAAAGGTCTGGACGTCTAAATGCAACGATTGCTGCATGAGTTGCACCAAGAGAGAATCCGATGGAAATAGGAAGCTTGTCTGTTCCATTGATTTTACGGATTAATGGAAGTGCTTCTTCGATGATGTAGTTGTAGTACTGTTCCTGAATCCAGGAGCGGTGTCCTGGGTCACCATTATCATCAGACCAGCTTTCTGTATCAACTGTATCTACAGAGAATAACTGAACGTCACCATTTTCGATGAAATCACCGATGGTATCCTGCATACCAAAGCTTTCCCAGTTATCACACATACCATCCTGGCAAGGGAATGCAAGCATTGGTGTACCACCTGGTTCACCATGAACTAAGATGTGCATGTCTCTGTTTAAATATTCGCTGAAGTGTGTAATTAATTCTCTTTTCATATTTTTTCTGAATCCTTTATCTAATAATATATTTTGCGCTTTTGTCTGTCATGAGTGCTGACGAATCTGCCTCTATTCCGCACCCACAAAGCAAAAGACGCATTCAACGTGCCTATTATATCACATCTCCCGCGTCTTTTCATTCATTATTCACTGCAAATATACATTTTTTCTATGATTCATGCCACAAATGCTGGGCCACACACCCATGAATTCACACAAATACTCCGCCGGCGCCCCGCACCGGCCACGCCCAAAAGACTACGCTTCAAGCACTGCTGCTTTCATACTCTTAACATAATCCACGATATATGGTGTGGAATCTGCACCGTGTTCTGCAATAATTTTTACAATTGCAGAACCAACGATTGCGCCATCTGCAATGCCAGCCATTTTCTTTGCCTGTTCCGGTGTAGAGATACCAAAGCCGATCGCAGCCGGATTATCTGTCGCTTCACGGATGCTTTCAAGCATAGATGCAAGATCAGTCTTAATTTCCGAACGAACCCCTGTTACACCCATGGAAGAAACCACATATACAAAACCTGTAGAATCTGCTGCAATCTTCTTGATACGGTCTTCAGAAGTTGGAGCAATCAGAGAAATGATATCCATATCATAAGAAGCCGCAATCGGTGCAAGCTCATTTTTTTCTTCAAAAGGAAGATCAGGAATGATCAGACCATCTAAACCAACTTCCTGTCCTTTTGCACAGAAACGGTCATAGCCGTATTTAAAAACAGAGTTACAATATAATAAAAATACGATTGGCACGTCAGTTTTTGTGCGCACACGTCTTACTAATTCAAATAAATCGTCGGTTGTGCAGCCATTTGATAAAGCACGTAAATTGGCATCCTGAATTACCACGCCTTCTGCAATCGGATCAGAAAATGGAACGCCGATTTCAATTAAATCTGCCCCTGCATCTACCATATTTAAGATAAATTCTTCACTTTTTTCAATCGTTGGGTCACCGCCTGTGATAAATGCGCTGAAAGCTTTTCCATGATCAAATGCATTCTTACTTCTACTCATAAATCTGTACCCCCCTGTATCTTGCGATCGCTGCAACGTCCTTGTCACCACGTCCGGAAAGACAGATGATGATGGAATCTTCTGGTGTGTATTCTTTTGCTACTTTCAGTGCATGAGCCACTGCATGTGCACTTTCGATGGCGCAAATGATTCCCTCTGTTCTTGCAAGGTATTCAAATGCTGCCACTGCTTCTTCGTCTGTTACCGGCACATATTCGGCACGGCCTGTATCATGCCAGTTTGCATGTTCTGGTCCAATACCTGGATAGTCAAGACCTGCAGAAATAGAATAAACTGGTGCAATCTGACCATATTCATCCTGGCAGAAATAAGATTTCATGCCGTGGAAGATGCCTAATGTACCTTTTGCAATGGTAGCTGCATGCTTTTCTGTATGAATACCATGACCAGCTGCTTCACAGCCGATGAGACGAACATTTTCATCCTCAACAAAATTATAGAACATTCCGGCAGCATTTGATCCGCCGCCAACACAAGCCATAACCGCCTTTGGAAGCTTCCCTTCTAAGTCTAAAATCTGCTCTCTTGCTTCTTTGGAGATGACAGACTGGAAATCACGAACGATGGTTGGGAATGGATGAGGACCCATAACAGAGCCCAATACATATAACGTATCATTTACACGACTTGTCCATTCACGCATCGCATCATTTACCGCATCCTTTAACGTCATGGTACCGGTTGTTACTGCATGCACCTTAGCTCCTAAAAGCTCCATACGATACACATTTAACGCCTGACGGTCCGTATCTTCCTTACCCATGAAAATCTCGCATTCCAGTCCCATAAGCGCTGCTGCAGTCGCTGTAGCAACACCATGCTGGCCTGCACCAGTTTCAGCGATAACTCTTGTTTTGCCCATTTTCTTAGCCAGTAAGCACTGTCCAAGCACGTTGTTGATCTTATGAGCACCCGTATGATTTAAGTCTTCACGTTTTAAGTAAATCTTAGCACCGCCAAGATCCTTAGACATATTTTCTGCATAATATAAAAGGGATGGACGACCCGCATATTCCTTTAATAACTGATCAAGCTCTGCGTTAAATTCCGGGTCATTTTTATAAAATTCATATGCTTTTTCTAAGTTGATGATTTCGTTCATCAAAGTTTCCGGGATGTACTGTCCACCATGGACACCAAATCTTCCTTTAGACATTTCGAATTCTCCTTACTATTTCTAATATTTTATCTTTATCCTTCACGCCGTCGCTCTCAACAGAAGAGCTTAAATCGATGACATCAGGATGTAATGTTTTTATTGCTTCTTCAACGTTATCCATTCCGATTCCACCGGCCAAAAACCAAGGCTTCGGAGATTTTGGAATCGTACTCCAGTCAAATGTTTTGCCACTGCCTTTTCCACTGTCAATAAGCACGTAATCCGCAGGAAATGTGATCAGATCCTCTTCTGTAACCATGCCACCCTTAAATGCTTTGATAATCGGTGCATGTGTCAGCTGTTTTAATCGGTGGACAAATGCTTCGTCCTCTTTTCCATGTAACTGAATCAGATCAATGGTCTTTTCATTGGCAAGCTTTGCAATGACTTCTGCTTTTTCATCGACAAATACGCCAACCGCCTTAATTCCCGGATCTAAAAGCGCTTTTAATTCTTTCGCTTTATTCGGATCAATGTTTCGGATGCTTTTTGGAAAGTTGATGATAAATCCAATCAAGTCTGGCTTTGCTTCATTGACATAATCGATATCGATTGGTCTTGAAAGGCCGCAAATCTTTATTTTTGTCTTTTCACTCATAAGACCGGACCCCCGTTTAAATCTTCTAGCATCTTCTTTTTATCCGGGGCACGCATCAGGGTTTCACCGATTAATACTGCATTCGTTCCATTGCCCTTTAAGACGTTGATATCATCATTCGTCTTGATTCCACTTTCAGAAACAAATAAGATGTTATCCGGAATCATGGCACGGTATCTGGTGCTGTTATTGACATCTACGCTGAAATCTCGAAGGTCACGGTTATTTACCCCAATCACTTCTGCACCTGCTTTGATGGCAGACTTAATTTCCGCTGCGTCATGAGCTTCCACTAATGGTGTCAGCCCAAGGCTTTTTGCAATTTTAATATATTCTTCTAACACATCATCTTCTAAGATGGCACAGATTAAAAGCACTGCAGATGCACCAAGCACCTTTGCTTCATAAATCATATACTTATCTACCACGAAGTCTTTGCGTAACACCGGGATGGAAACATTTGCTGCTATTTCCTTTAAATATGCGTCACTTCCTAAGAACCAGTATGGCTCAGTGAGACACGAAATCGCAGATGCTCCGGCTTTTTCATATTCCTTTGCGATTTCTAAATATGGAAAATGCTCTGCTATGATGCCTTTTGATGGAGATGCTTTTTTCACTTCACAAATATAGGAAAGTTCCTTTTTTGCAAGTGCCTGATAAAATGGATAGCCAGTATTTGCATCCATAGAAAGTGCTTCTGCTTTGATTTCTTCCAAAGAAACCTTCTCTTTTTGTTCCTGCACACGAATTTTCGTTTTTGCAGCAATTTTATCTAAAATCATGATTATTTCCTCATTTATGCATTCGTTGCATCTACGAATTTCTGAATCTGTTCGTAAGCTTTTCCACTGTCGATCATGTCAGCTGCTTCTTTGATACCATCTTCAAAAGAAATACCATCTTTTGCAAGATAGATTGCTGCTCCAGCATTTAATAAAACAGCGGTACGTTTTGGACCTTTGTCCTTTCCGGATAAGATATCTCGTGTAATCTGAGCATTTTCTTTTCCAGTGCCACCAACAAGATCCTCCTTTGTGCATCTTTCTAAGCCAAATGTTTCTGGTGTGATTTCATAAGTTCTGAAATCGCCGTCTTTTCTGATTTCACAAATATAAGTAGAAGCAGATGCAGAAATTTCATCAAGACCATCTTCGCCATAAACAACCATAGCATCCTGAACACCTAAATTTGCAAGGATTTTTGCCATTGGTTCTACTAAATCTTTGCTATATACACCTAAAACCTGACGGTTTGCATTTGCTGGGTTTGTTAAAGGTCCTAAGATATTAAATACAGTACGGATGCCAAGTGCTCCACGGATTGGACCTACAAAACGCATTGCTGGGTGGTATTTCTGAGCAAATAAGAAGCACATGCCGACTTCATCTAAGGCTTTCTTGCTTACTGCTTCATCTGCCATTAAGTTAACACCTAACGCTTCTAAACAGTCTGCTGCACCGGATTTAGAGGATGCTGCACGGTTTCCATGCTTAGCAACCTTAACGCCTGCTGCAGAAATAACGAATGCAGATGTTGTAGAGATATTAAAGGAATTGGATTTGTCTCCGCCAGTTCCTACGATTTCAAGTACATCCATTTCGTGGTTTAAATGCACCCCGTGTGCTCTCATTCCGTCTGCTGCTGCAGTAATTTCTTCGATGGTTTCGCCTTTCTGGGAGAGTGCTGTTAAAAATGCTGCTGCCTGAAGCTGATCTGCTTCTCCTGTCATGAGTTCATCCATGATGTCTCTCATTTCATCATATGTTAAGTTTTCTCCGCTTACTACTTTTGCTAATGCTTCTTTGATCATGTTTTTATCCTCCTGAAAATGTATTGTTTTCGATCTATCTTGTCTATTTTGTGATTCTTAAAAAGTTTGCTAACATCATTTCGCCCTGTGGGGTTAACACAGATTCCGGATGAAACTGTAATCCGTACGTTTCAAAGTCTCTGTGTTTTACTGCCATAATCTCGCCATCATCGGCTTTGGCTAGTACTTCAAGTTCTTCTGGCATCGTATGTTCATCGGCTGCTAAGGAATGATATCTGGCCACCTTCACAGGATTAATAAGTCCTTCAAATAAGATGTTGTTTTCTTCTAACGTAAGTATGGACTGTTTTCCGTGCATCAATTCCTTCGCATAGGTGATGGTTGCTCCGTACGCCTGGCAAATGGACTGATGCCCGAGACAGACTCCTAAGATTGGAAGCTTGCCTTCAAAATATTTTACAGCCTCTAAGCAGATGCCTGCGTCATCTGGTCGCTTTGGACCGGGTGATAAGATCAGATGTGTGGGGGTTAGTTTCTCAATCTCTTCACAAGTCATTTCATCGTTTCGAATGACTTTGATGTCTGGATTTAACTTTCCAATCATCTGATACAGGTTATAGGAAAAGCTGTCATAATTATCAATTAATACGATCATGCGTCAATTCCTCCTTCTGCCTGTTTCACGGCTTCGACCACGGCTTTTGCTTTGTTTAAAGTTTCGATATATTCGGTTTCTGGCACGCTGTCCGCCACAATCCCTGCGCCGGATCTGATAAACACTCTGCCATTTTTCTTGTAAGCAATTCGAATGGCGATACACACATCTAAGTTTCCGGTAAAATCAAGGTATCCAATCGCTCCGCCGTAAATGCCTCGTTTATTGTCTTCTAATTCATTAATAATCTGTGCTGCTCGAATCTTTGGTGCACCGGATAAGGTTCCTGCCGGTAAAATCGCACCTACCGCATCTAATGCATTTTTATCATCTCGAATCGTTCCTTTTACTGTAGATCCGATATGCATTACGTGAGAATATCGCTCAATCGCCATATATTTTTCTACATTTACGGTGCCAAATTTGCTGATTTTTCCGATATCATTTCTTCCTAAATCCACGAGCATATTATGTTCTGCGATTTCTTTTGGATCCTTTAACAGTTCTTCTTCTAGTCTTAAGTCTTCTTCTAAAGTCGCTCCCCTTGGTCTTGTTCCCGCGAGTGGATAAGTATATAAGGTATCATCTGTTAACTTAACAAGTGTTTCCGGAGATGCACCCGCAATTTCGATGTCATCGCTGCTGAAGTAGAACATATACGGAGATGGGTTGATCACGCGAAGCACGCGGTATGTATCTAGTAAGCTGCCACTTACTTTTGCTGCCATTCGATTTGACAGCACCACTTGGAAAATGTCTCCTTCATAGATATAATCTTTGGCTTTCTGAACCATGGAGCAGAATTCTTCTTTATTAAAGAGTGGTTCGAACTCTGTTTCAATCTTTAATGGTTTGTCTATTTTTTCTTTCCCTTCTTTAATCAGGGTTACCATGGTGTTAAGCTCTAGTTTTGCTTTTTCGTAATTTATAGTTAAGTTATCGGTTCGGATGTTTGCAATCAAGATGATTTCTTTCTTGTAATTATCAAATGCGATTACCTTATCTTGATTCTTCATCACAAAAAATTCCATCTTCTCCTTCACTCATCTCATCTGCC
>JAKSRP010000046.1 GCA_024403555.1 Lachnospiraceae bacterium
TTACCTTTTTCTTCTAAAGATTCAGCTGCCATGTATGTGTGAGCGATACCTGTTGGACAAGCTGTTACACATAATACTCTGTAGCCACCTTTTGCTGGTGCTGGAGCTGCTTCTTTTTTCACTTCTTCGCCAAATTTTTCATCTTCTTTTGCATCGATGATGCTTAAGAATTCCTGTGGGTCAGATGTTGCTAATAATTTTGCACGGAAGTCTGCATCCATAAGGATTGTAGATAATCTGGATAATACTTCTAAGTGTACGTCGCTTCCTGTTGCTGGAGCAGCGATCATGAAGAATAAATCAGATGGGTTTCCGTCAAGAGCGTCACAATCAACACCGCCAGGTACTGTTGCTGCACATAAACCAGGTGTTTTTACTGCATCACATTTTGTATGTGGGATACAGATACCATCAGCGATTGCTGTAGGACCCTGAGCTTCACGAGCCATGATGCCTTTTTTGTAACCTTCTTTGCTTGTAATATTACCGCACTTATCATGTAAGTCGAATAATAATTCAAACACTTCTTCTTTAGAAGAAGCTTTTGTCTGAAGTGCTAAACCATTAGCCTTCAATAAGTCTGTGATTCGCATAGCGTTCCTCCTAAAATAAATAATTTTTTAAAATGTTTATTTGGTTTTTCATTTATGGTTTTATTATATGCTTGTTTTCATTCACTGTCAAGCATAATCATTCATTTTTCTTCAAATTATTTTCATTTTTGTGATTGTTTTCATTCACATTCAGTCATTTTCGTTATTTTCCTTTGTTTTTTGAACGCTTTTGACCAATTCCATTCATTTTTCGAGCATTTTTCGAGCATTTGATATCATTTTTTAAATCATTTACTATAGTATAATATCTTGTGATTCGTTCACTACTTTTCCTTCCAGAAGAAGAAACCTGTATCAATTCACCCTTTTTCCATCCTTTAGAATGGTAGTAAATCAATTTAAGGCTTTTCTATATAGAAGAAATTGTAGATATTAAACTTTTTTCACCCTTTTTCTATAATGAAGTCAACCCAGAAAAAACAAGACATCAAAAAACAAGGAGGATGAAAAATGAGTGAATCTTGGTTAAATCTTGAAGGAAAAACTGTAGTTGTTACAGGTGGTGCTTCCGGTATTGGTAAAGCTGTATCTCAGGGATTCTTAAACGTTGGTGCAAACGTAGTGATCGCTGATATGGCTCCACAGGCTCCAGAAATGGAAGACGCACCTGGCAAAATGCTTTATTTCCAGACAAACGTTTGTGATGCTGAAAATGTTGAAGCAATGGTTGCAAAAGCTTGCGAAACATTTGGCACTGTTGACGCTTTAGTTAACAACGCTGGTATCAACATCCCTCGTCTTTTAGTAGACCCTAAAGATCCTAAAGGTCAGTACGAATTAGACGAAGCTGTATGGGATAAAGTTTGTGCAGTTAACTTAAAGGGAGTATTTTTATGTGCTCAGGCAGTAGGTCGTGTATTAGTAAACCAGGGATCTGGTGTAATCATCAACATGGCTTCTGAAAGTGGTCTTGAAGGTTCTGAAGGACAGAGCGTATACGCAGCAACAAAAGCAGCTGTTGTATCCTTAACAAGATCCTGGGCAAAAGAACTTGGTAAACAGGGCGTACGTGTAGTTGGCGTTGCACCTGGTATCATGGAAGCAACTGGTCTTCGTACTATTGCTTACGAATCTGCACTTGCTTACACAAGAGGCATCACTGTTGATGACTTAAGAGCAGGTTATGCAAAAACATCTACAACACCATTAGGACGTTCCGGTAAATTATCCGAAGTTGCTGATATGTGTGTATATCTTGCAAGTGAACGTTCTTCTTATGTACATGGTGTTACAATCAACGTAGCAGGTGGTAAAACAAGAGGTTAATCACCAACATTAAAAAAGTAGCATTTAGAAGGAGAGAAAAAGATGACGTACTTTTGGATTGTTGCAATAGGTTTCCTATTCGCAAGTTGTTTACAATTTTTATTTCAGATGTATCAAATGAAGAGTTTCAACATTTGTTACGGCAGACTCCGCCGACAAGGCAGAGTTGCAATTGGTAAATCACGAGGATTTTTCTATGCGGGATGTATCGTAATGTTTGCGATCGACCAGGATGGAATCATCATCGATAGTGCTTACATGAAGGGATTTACCATGCTGGCAAAATTTAAAGACTGGGATTTCTTCAATGGCCACGACGTAGGGGCGATCACTGAAGAAGACTGTAAAGGGCTTCCGGTTCCATTAAAACGTGCATCCTTAGACGCTTCTAAGAGCTACATCATTATTATGAGTGGAGGCGAAGTGAAGGAAAGACCGGGTCTGATCACTGGTGCCATCCAGAAGGTTGGTGGAGTGATTTACGGAACTTCCCGTAAACAAGCCTGAATTGAAAGGAGAATTTTATGAACATCGTAATTAAGTTAGCATCTGGTTTTATGGGATTATTTGATGTAGGAGCAGCTACATTTATCGGTTGGGTAACAGGTATCGTACCTAAAGTATTATTACTCTTAATCTTAATGAACTCTATCATCGCTTTAATCGGCCAGGAAAGAATCAATAAATTCGCTAAAGTTTGTTCCGGTAACGTAATTTTAGCATATGGTATCTTACCATTCTTAGCAGCATTTATGTTAGGTAACCCAATGGCACTTTCCATGGGTAAATTCTTACCAGAAAGAATGAAACCTTCTTACTATGCAGCAGCATCTTATCACTGCCACACAAACAGTGGTATCTTCAACCACATTAACCCAGGTGAAATCTTCATTTACTTAGGTATTGCATCTGGTATCCAGACATTAGGTTTAGATATGACAGAATTAGGTCTTCGTTATATGTTAGTTGGTTTCATCGCTAACTTCATGTCCGGTTGGGCTACAGATTTCACAACAAAGATCGTTATGAAGCAGCAGGGAATCGAATTAAGCAACGAAATGCCACAGTAGGCAGTAAGATTGAAATTAGGAGGAAAAACTTATGGCAGATTATAGAGCTATTACTATCACAAAAGGAAACGGCGGTTTTGGTGGTCCATTAACTGTTAAACCTGAAGGCAAGAAAAATAAATTAATCTACATCACAGCAGGTGGTGCAGAACCAGATATCGCAGCAAAAATCATTGAATTAACAGGTTGTGAAGCCGTAAATGGTTTCAAAACAGCTGTACCTGATGAAGAAGTATTCTTATGCATCATCGACTGTGGCGGTACATTACGTTGTGGTATCTACCCACAGAAGAGAATTCCTACAATCAACATCAACCCTGTAGGAAAATCCGGTCCTTTAGCAAAATACATCACAGAAGACATCTATGTATCTGGTGTAACAAATGCACAGATCCAGCCAGCAGATGGTTCTGCTGCTCCAATCTCTGAAGCAAAAGCTGAAGAACCAAAAGAAGAAAGAGAATTCAAATATTCTGCAGATAAAAAAGTATCCGAAACAATGGGTACACAGGCAAAATCCAGCTTCATCCAGAAAATCGGTATGGGTGCAGGTAAAGTCGTAGCTACATTCAACACAGCTGCTAAAGAAGCTGTTCAGACATGTATCAACACAATCATTCCATTCATGGGATTCGTATCCTTATTAATTGGTATCATCCAGGGTTCCGGATTTGGTGACTGGTTCGCTAAGTTATTACAGCCATTATGTGGTAACATCATTGGTTTATTAATCTTAGGTTTCATCTGTTCCATCCCATTCTTAAGCTGTTTATTAGGACCTGGTGCTGTAATCGCTCAGATCGTTGGTACATTAATCGGTGTTGAAATTGGTAAAGGTAACATTGATCCATCTCTTTCCTTACCAGCTTTATTCGCAATCAACACACAGTGTGCTTGTGACTTCGTTCCTGTAGGTTTAGGTTTAGCAGAAGCTGATCCTGAAACAGTAGAAGTTGGTGTACCTTCCGTATTATACTCTCGTTTCTTAACAGGTATTCCACGAGTAATCTTAGGTTACATCGGTTCCATTGGATTATACGCAGGCAAATAATGGGCAAATACTTGCTGATTCGTATAACCAATAATTAAGCAAATAAAACATATATCTTTCTTAATACATTGAAATAGTTACAAATAAAAAAGCCAAAGATTAGTAGCAACTGATGACTTCTCTCCTTCCATCCTTGCTAAACACTAATCTTTGGTTTTTTGCATTATCATATTCAGTTAAAAGATTTTGTTCTCTTCTGCGAAATACATCAGCAGTTCCTGATAACTGTTTGTATGCTGAATCTTCTTAATTACTTTATAATCCTGGAGAATCGTAAGAATTTCATCATAAAGATGAATAATTACGGTATCATCTTCCATCGTTTCTGGAATTCCCAGTAAAATGACAATCTTCACATCTTTAAATTCGATTTCTGTCATAGGCTCTGGATACACGCCCAATGCCAGAGTAAGCTTAGATACCTTATTCATAGTATGAGGAAATGCTACATGCTGCTGCAGGATCATAGAGGATGTCTTCTCTTTCTCACGAAGACGAGGTATAAATTCTTCATCTAAGTCATTCTGGCTTTGCAGCACTCTAATCATAAACTCCAGATTATTCTGGTATGGAAGGCTGGCATCTAATACAAAAAATCTGCTTTCATCCAAAAGATTCAAGAATAAAGAATCGATTCCTCTGCGGACGGTTCTTCCTACCTCTGTTAAGTACTTAATATTTTCTACTTTTTTGCGGATATACTCGCGGTCAAATACTTCTTCCATGAAGATAATCGGTGTATCGGAATTGATCTGCACATCCGTCGTTGTAATGATATAGTTAAAATCATTTGCACAGCTTTCATCAAACTCGGAATTATAGAAGAAGGTAAATTCCGGTTCCTGATCAAATAATCGTTTCACCTGATTCTGAATGAGTCGTGCAATGATCTTGCAACTTCCACAGATAATCGCAATTTTCACTTTCTTCTGTTCAGGCTCCTGCTCAATTAAGAACACGCTAAAATAAGCTGCCATAAATGCCATCTCATCTTCTGTCATCTTAATATCTGCCTGCTTTTCTACAACATCCTTGGCAATTTCAGCCATCTTATAAGATAGCGTATGGTGATCCTTAAATTCATCTACCATTGGATTATGGATATGAAAACCGTATTTTAATCGATTGATCATAAAGAACATATGATACACAAAATCATCAAATAATTCATTCGTGACAATGGTAACATCTAGTTCGTCTTTAATTTTATTTAAAATATCAATGATCGTATCTGCTACATCTTCAGAAATATTGATTCTCTGCTCAATCTCGCTCGTATTAACCGGCGTTCTCATACCGATTACAGATACACAAAGATAGATTCTTTCAAGTTTCGGAATCAGATAATCCTTCAATCCTTCTACATCACAGAGGAATTCATCTACGATGTTGTAAGCATTTGTCGCATACAATTCCATATATTTGTCTTCTAGTTCTGTGATTGGATGGCCTGTCTCCATTCGATGAATCATAATTACAAAGAAACGATAGAAGAATCCAACGCTTAATGCATCCAAAGATAATTTCTCCTGTGTTTCTTCTAATAATTCTCTGATTTCTGTTCCTAATGGATAATTCAGGAACAAATGCTCATAAATATTTTCCAAGATAAAGAATCGAATCTTGATTTCTCGCCCTTTTAACTGTAATCCAGTATTGGCTTTTCCTTCAATTTTAAGATCATATTCACTAATAATCTTTCGAAGCTTGTTTAAATCACTGACTGTCGTTGTTCTTCCGACCTTCATCTGCTCTGCCAGATCATCAATGAGTAATGGTTCATCTGCTTCCATCAACTGCCAGAACATATATGCCATTCTTGTCTGAACCGAATTAAATAATACATTCTCTTCACAGATCTTTGTTTTGATTTCATCATAGCCCGCCTGATCAAATACAATCAGTCTGCAATCACCTTTATTAGAACTAATCGTTGCATATCCACTAAAAAGAGAATTTAATTCTTTTAGATCATTCTTAACGGTTTTGCCAGAAACGTTCAATTTCTCAGCAATCTTATCTACTTCTATATTCTTATTTGTCTCAAAAAAATGCAAGATCGATGCAAGTCGATTCTCTTCCTTAAAAAAGTTCATCTTTACCCTCTTTACTAATCTATCATATTACATTTATCATAATGCTAATTATAACAAATAAAGGGTAGCTTTCGCCACCCTTATAATTATTATTTTAATAGTAATAATTATTAATGCATATGTAAAAATGCTATTTTTTCATTAGTCTTCCTTTGCAACTTCCACTAAGGATTTTACTGCACCAGCCATACCCTGAATGTCGGATGGGATGATGATCTTGGTTGCTTTTCCATCTGCTGCCTTAGCGAATGCATCTAAGCTCTTTAACTGAATTACACTTGCATCTGCGCCTGCTTCTTTTAAGAACTTGATACCATCAGCTTCTGCCTGTTTGATGGAAAGGATTGCCTGAGCTTCCCCTTCTGCTTCTCTGATTTTTGCTTCTTTTGCAGCTTCTGCCTTAAGGATTGCAGCTGTTTTATCAGCTTCAGCTTCAAGAATCTTGGATTCCTTATGACCTTCTGCACGAAGAATTGCGGATTTCTTTTCCCCTTCTGCAATCAGGATCTGTTCACGACGTTCACGTTCAGCCTTCATCTGTTTTTCCATCGCATCCTGGATCGCACTTGGTGGAATGATGTTCTTTAACTCAACTCGGTTAACTTTGATACCCCAAGGGTCTGTTGCTTCATCAAGAGTTGCTCTCATCTTTGTATTGATTGTTTCACGGGATGTTAAAGTTTCATCTAATTCTAAATCACCGATGATGTTACGAAGTGTTGTAGCTGTTAAGTTTTCAATTGCCATGATTGGGCTTTCAACACCGTATACAAAGAGTTTTGGGTCTGTAATCTGATAGAATACAACGGTATCGATTCGCATTGTAACATTATCCTTTGTGATTACTGGCTGTGGTGCAAAGTCAACAACCTGTTCTTTTAATGTTACTTTTCTTGCAATTCGGTCAATAAATGGAACCTTCACATGAAGACCTGCTGTCCATGTCGTATTGTAAGTTCCTAAACGTTCAATTACGTATGTGTGTGCCTGTGGTACGATTTTTACACAGGAAGCTAAAATTAAGATGATAAAGATAATAAAAATGATAATTGGCATATTCTTTCCTCCTTAAAATATGATAGTAAATTTTATATACGCTCAATCCTTTTCGGATTATTTATTCTATTCCGATTTTAATGCATCCTTGATCAATGCCCCAACGTCTGGTGTAGATTCTGCTGGTGGCACCGGGTCTTCCGGCTCGGTTGATTCAACGACTTCAGTAGTTTCTTCGATTTCGTCGGTTTCGTCGGTTTCGTCAACTATTTCGATTACTTCAGGTTCTTCTTCGATTGCTTCGTCAGGTTCATCTTCGACTACTTCGAAAACTGGTTCAACTTCTTCATCAATTACTTCTGTTGTCTCAGTTTCTTCCGGCACTTCAGTTTCAGCTATTTCTTCATCCACTTCATCGACTGGTTCAACAACTAATTTCACGCCAGAGATTTCAGTAATCACAACCTCTGTTCCTTCTTCAATGATACTCTTTCCATCGGCTGGTTTTGCACCCCATTCAACATCTCCAATAATGATCTTTCCTTGATTCTTTGTTGGATCAATCGTTTCAGCGACTGTCTGATGCTGTCCAACGAGGGCATCTATATTCGTCTTTTTCGTCTTCTCATTCACATAGCGTGCTGCGATCGGTCTCGTCATAATTAATAACACAACAGACACAATTGCAAATATAATAAGCTGGACGATTAATGGAAGTCCAATTTGTGCTGCAATGGCTGCAATGACTGCGCCGCCAGCAAACCAGATGCAGGTTAATGTGATGGTGATCATCTCAAGCACACATAACACAGCTCCTGCTATGAGCCAATATACTGCTGTCATACAATCTCTCCTTCCTATAATCTCTGTCGCATCGCTTCATACATTAAAACGGTAGAAGCAATTGCTGCATTCAACGATTCTACTTTTCCATGCATCGGAATCTTAATATAACGTTCAGACATCTCACTGATTTCATCAGTTAGTCCATTACCCTCATTGCCAATCAAAAATGCAGTTCCATCGCGAAAATCGCTTTCGTAAACATTTTCCCCATCAAGACGAGCTGCATAAGAATGAATGCCGTAGTTTGGAAGTTCTTCCACAACCGCTTTCAGGTTCTCTACATAAACAAATGGTACGCGGTAGATCGATCCCATCGTAGAACGGATGACTTTTGGATTATAAATATCTACGGTATCCTTGCTCATAATGATTCCGGTCACTCCAGCGCCCTCACTTGTTCGAATGATGGTCCCAAGATTTCCTGGATCCTGCAAGTTTTCCAGAAGAATCAGACAAGGATTTTCATCCATGGATAAGATATCCTTAAGCTTCCATTCCGGCTGCTTGATTATTGCTAATACGCCCTGTGGTGTAACGGTATCAGAAATTTCTTTAAAAATACTGTCCGTAACTAATTCATATTCCATTCCTTTAAAAAGTTCACTGTGCTGGTTATAAAAATCCGCTGTCGCATATGCTTTTACTACACGGTCTGCCGGAGTTTCCATAAACATACGAATGCCTTCAATCAGGAATACCTTTTGTTTTTTACGTTCACGAGCCTTGGTCTTCAGCTTTAATACGTTCTTGATCTGCTGATTGGCTTTGCTCTCTATCATAAGCATCCTCCTGCTTGTTTCTTGTTTTATTTATGTGACTATTATATCACACTTTGTCAAAAGTATTTATGAATTCTCTATTAAGATATGTGGGGCTGGTATGGGAAGTTTCGCGAAATAAACAGAGTTATTTTGCCACGCGCTTGAGATATGTAATTAATCGAATATAAGTGGGTGATAAGAAAGATTTTTCTATAAATTTAAAGCTCACTCTTTTCTCTTGAAACAGGGATTATTCTGAATATTGCTCTTATAATATTGTAAAAATTCAAAAGAGGTATAGCCTTATCGGATAATTCCTCTTTTGTATCAAATATTGTTGATAAGAGTATATAATATTATATCCTATACCTCTTCTTATTACATAGGTGTCAATAAGAGGTACTATTATGAGTTAAAATGTTCGCTATCTATGTAAATTCAGAGATTGAACAAACATAGAAGCAAATTTTTGCAGTATTCCACCACTCATTTTCTTATAAGAAATCACAAATGAGGCAGTCTGTAAAAAAACATATACTCTTTTTAAAATTCAACACGAATAAGCGGTAGTGGAGAAATTTTTATCTACTCATTTCAAAAAATTTTTCATAAAAGAGAGTCTTAGGTAATTAATGTACTGAAACCGCCTCGCAAAGCGTGTATCACACACCATTCACACACCCGGAGGATTTTAACATATAGAAAAAAACAACGAAATTTCTTATATATTAAAAAAGTGTCTTCGACACTCTCAACTCCCCTGCCCCTCATTCTTTGAGGGG
>JAKSRP010000047.1 GCA_024403555.1 Lachnospiraceae bacterium
CACGGTGGTGTGAGAGGTCGGGAAAATTTATTTAATTTTCCCTCCTACTCGATTACTTCGCATTTTGCTCGGTACAGTGTGCGAAGCAAACTTTTCTAATCTGTAATCCTCATAACTACTTTATAAGTATCATCTCTCATGGCACAGGCCATTGCTTCGTCAAAATCATGGTAATCATAAACTGCTTCGATGACTGGAGTTGGGTCAAAGATGCCTTTGTTTAATTTTCCCATTAGTTTACTCCTTTTTTATGAATGCATCATATATCTTTTACTAAACTATAGCATAATAGAAAGGTGTGAAACATTAAAAAAAGTGCTATAATAATAGTGCAAATTTTGTATTAGGGGTTGATACTATGATTTCAGATAAAGAAACGCAAATATTAGTAGAAAAGATGAAGCATGAGATGAATGATGTGGTCATTGATCTGCGCTGCGATATGACAATTCCTTATATTATGGAAAAGATAGATCAGATTAATCAGGAGCTATCAATTGAAAAGGGATACGAAGTGATTGAATTTAGCAAATGGCGCATCAAATCACCAGAAAGCATTGTTAAGAAGCTTCTTCGTCGAAATGTGGAACCTACTTTTGAAAATGCAATGAAATGCTTAAATGACATTGTGGGTATTCGTGTGGTTACCTTCCTTTACGAAGACATTTATAGTGTCGTTGACAGGATTAAGCAAATTGAAGGAATTCATATTCGAAAGGTTAAGGATTTTGTAAAGCATCCAAAGCCTTCCGGTTATCGAAGTGTACATGTAATTGTAGACCTTGTGTTAGGAGAAGAGACGATTGGAATGGAAATCCAGATTCGTTCAGCGGCCATGAATTACTGGTCCGTGCTTCAGCATATGATTTTCTATAAATCGGAAAAATCGGGAGCGAATATGGAAGCTATTGAACGTGAACTTGAAAAATGTTCGAAAGACATCGCGCAGATTGATAAAAGAATGAGAAAAATGCATGATCTCATTGATCAGATGTAGATCTGGAACAATTATTTGAAATAACAGAGGAATGTATATGAACTATCAGATTGAAGGGACAAGGTTTAAGTCGATGATTCTGTTTAAAGAAGATGGAATTTATGCAGGACTTAAGACTTATCGATATGAAGATATAACCAGTATTGACATTACTTATGAGCCAACGGTATTATCTGCAGGGGTTGTGACCTGTCTTGTAAATGGAAAAAAAGTGAATTTATCCTTTGCAAAAAGTTCTCTTCCGAAAATGAAAGAAGCGGTCGAAGAATTAAAAACAATGATAAAAGAACGCGATGGAGAGCAGGAGATTACCCTTAGAACCGCGGAGGATATGCTTGGCTTTTGTATGAACAAAGGACTTGTTTCGATATTTACCAGACGTAAATGTATTGCTGATTTTCGAGTAGTTGCACAACAAGTCAAACCGGATGAAAAGATTCATTACTGCTTCACTGGTCACTATCAAAAATATGACCAGACAGGACGAGTTTTGGTGCCTGACACAGGTGTGATCGCCTTTGCAGTCACAAATCATCGAATCATCGCAGGAAGCATGGAACAGAAGAAAAAGAATGCCTATAGCGTAGCATTTGCCACAGATATAGTGGTGCGTGCCCAGAAGGATATACTATATAGTGTGGTGACAATCGAGAATTTCCGGGAAGTGAATAAAATCATAATTGACACACAAATCTTAGAAGAAGTCTCTGGGGCAATCTTAAAGAATTTGTAAAAGTATTGCGGTTTACTTGACATAATTAAGAAAAAAGGATAAAATTTATTTGTTGTACTTTTGTAGGTACAATTAAAATTGAATAAAGGAGGTAGCCTGTAAGATGGTAATCGCTATTATCGCTGCTATCGTTGGTCTTGTAATTGGTGGTGCTGCAGGTATGGTTGCTGGCGTTAACAAGCAGAAGAATGCTGATGCTGCAACAATTGGTAATGCAGAAACAAAAGCAAGATCTATCATCGATGATGCAATTAAGACAGCTGAATCTACTAAGCGCGAAGCAAGCCTTGCTGTAAAAGAAGAAACAATTAAGGCTAAGAATGAGTTCGAAAAAGAAACAAAAGAACGTCGTGCAGAACTTCAGAAGTACGAAAAGCGTGTACTTGGCAAGGAAGAAGCAATTGAACGTAAGGCAGATCAGTTAGATCGTAAGGAACAGTCTCTTGCATCGAAAGAAGGCAGATTAAATAAGCAGAAAGCAGAAGTTGAAAAACTTCAGGCAAAACACTTACAGGAACTGGAACGTATTTCTGGTTTAACCTCTGAACAAGCAAAAGAATATTTATTGACTATGGTTGAAGATGATGTGAAGCACGAAACTGCTGTCATGATCAAAGAGATGACAACAAAAGCGAAAGAAGAAGCTTCCAAAAAAGCGAAAGAATATGTAGTCACTGCAATTCAGAAGTGTGCTGCAGATCATGTCGCTGAAACAACAATTTCTTTAGTTCAGCTTCCTAACGACGAAATGAAAGGTAGAATCATTGGTCGTGAAGGTCGAAACATTCGTACATTAGAAACAATGACTGGTGTTGATTTAATCATTGACGATACACCGGAAGCTGTTATTTTATCAAGCTTTGATCCTGTAAGAAGAGAAATTGCAAGAATTGCTCTTGAAAAATTAATTGTTGATGGTAGAATCCATCCAGCAAGAATTGAAGAAATGGTAGAAAAGGCAACAAAAGAAGTAGAGGCTATGATGCGTGAAGAAGGCGAAGCTGCTACTTTAGAAGTTGGCGTTCATGGTATTCATCCGGAATTAATTCGTCTTTTAGGTAAGATGAAGTTCCGTACCAGCTATGGCCAGAATGCATTAAAGCATTCTATCGAAGTTGCCCAGTTATCCGGCTTATTAGCTGCTGAAATTGGTGTAGACGTTCGTATGGCGAAACGTGCAGGTCTCCTGCATGACATTGGTAAATCTGTTGACCACGAGATGGAAGGATCTCATATTTCCATCGGTGTAGATTTATGTCGTCGTTATAAAGAATCCCCACTTGTAATCAATGCGGTAGAAGCTCATCACGGAGATGTGGAACCACAGTCCTTGATTGCTTGTATTGTACAGGCTGCAGATACAATCTCTGCTGCAAGACCTGGTGCAAGACGTGAAACTTTAGAAAGCTACACAACAAGATTAAAACAGTTAGAAGACATTGCCAATGGATTTAAGGGTGTCGATAAGACTTTTGCTATTCAGGCAGGTCGAGAATTACGTGTGATGGTAGTTCCTGAACAGGTAAGTGATAGTGATATGGTAATCTTAGCTCGTGATATTTCTAAACAGATTGAAGCTGAATTAGAATATCCAGGACAGATTAAAGTTAATGTGATCCGTGAATCCAGAGCAACTGATTACGCAAAATAATCATGATAATTATGGCGACAGAAAACTAGTTTTTCTGTCGCCTTTTGTTTTAACTAAAAACTTTCGTTCCTGGATAAAACAACACTCCTGTCCCAATCTATATATTTTCATGCTATAATAGGAATTGGGTATAATTTTGAAAGCAATATAGACAGGAGAATGTAATATGGGTGATTATAAAAAAATCAGACAGGAATTGATGTATCAGGGAAAGGTTGTAGGATTTTATAAGGATATCTTAGAGCTTCCGAACGGCCAGGTAGTAGAATGGGATTTGATCAAGCATCCAGGTGCGGCGGCAATTATTCCAGTGCTTCCGGACGGAAGAATCATCCTTGTATATCAGTACCGCAATGCCTTAGATTACAAAACATATGAAATTCCAGCTGGTGGAATTGAAAAGGGTGAAACAGCACTTGAATGCGTCACACGAGAAGTGGAAGAAGAAACCGGTTATAAAGCAGGTCAGATTGATTTTCTCATCAAAGTGATCACTGCAATTGGATTCTGTGACGAGATGATTCCAATCTTTGTGGCAAAAGATCTAGTGAAGACAAAACAGAATTTGGATCCGGAAGAAGAGATTGATCTTCTTGCAGTAACCATGGAAGAAGCCGTTGATATGATCCTGAATGGACAGATTATTGACGCGAAGAGCATTTCGGGTATTCTTGCATATAAGGCTACTTTATAGTATAATATATACAGATAAATAGAGCATATTTTATGCAATTTTTGAATAATTACTATAAATATAAGGAAAGGTGATTAATATGCCATACAGAATTACAGAATTAGATCCATTACTAAAGCCATTTGAAAATGACATTAAAAATCGTATGAGTCAGTATGAAAGCAAGAAATTAGCTTTATTAAAGGATTTTCCGACTTTAAGAGATTTTGCCAATGGGCACAAATTCTATGGTATTCATCAGGAAGATGGCGGATGGTATTACCGCGAATGGGCTCCAGCTGCAGATAAGATGTGGTTCACTGGAGAATTTAATGAATGGGATAAAAAATCTCATCCAATGAAAAAGTTAGATAACGGTGTATTTGAAATCTTCTTAGAAGGTGAAGACGCACTTTGGAATGGTTGTAAAGTAAAAGCAGTTGTGGAACACAAAGGCGAAGTATTTGAACGTATTCCATCTTATGCAACACGTGTTGTACAGGATCCAAAGACAGTTGGTTTTGATGCAGAAGTATGGGATGTTTACGCACCATTTGACTGGACAGATGAAAACTTCAAGGGTGAAGATGTACCACTTGTTTACGAATGCCACATTGGTATGGCTCAGAATAAGTACGGAATTGGTACTTATGAAGAATTCCGTGACAATACATTACCACGTGTAAAAGAACTTGGTTATAATACCATTCAGATTATGGCGATCATGGAACATCCATATTATGGTTCCTTTGGTTACCAGGTATCTAACTTCTTTGCAGCATCTTCTAAATATGGTAATCCAGACGGATTAAAATCCTTAATTAATACAGCTCATAAGATGGGCATCCGCGTATTATTAGACGTTGTTCATTCCCACGCAGTTAAGAATACTGCAGAAGGTCTTAACATGTTTGATGGTACAGAATATCAGTACTTCCACTCTGGGGAAAAAGGAAACCACACAGCTTGGGGTACAAAATTATTTAACTATGATAAGAACGAAGTTATTCATTTCTTATTATCCAACTTAAAATTCTGGATGGATGTTTACCACTTTGATGGATTCCGTTTTGACGGCGTAACATCCATGATTTATAAAGATCACGGCTTAGGAACATCCTTTGATACTTACAGCAAGTACTACAGCCTGAACACAGAAACAGACGCACTTGTTTACTTACAGTTAGCGAATGAATTAATTCACGAAATCAATCCTGATGCAATGACAATCGCAGAAGATATGTCTGGTATGCCAGGTATGTGTCTTCCAATCGAAGCAGGCGGAATGGGATTTGACTATCGTTTATCTATGGGAACACCTGATTTCTGGATCAAGACCATCAAAGAACAGACCGATGAAAACTGGGATGTTTGGAAGATGTATGATGAATTAACAGGAAGAAGACCAGAAGAAAAGGTTGTTGGTTATGCAGAATCTCATGACCAGGCATTAGTTGGTGATAAAACTCTTATGTTCCGTCTTTGTGATGCAGCAATGTACTGGGGCATGGAAGTTAATTCTCAGAACATGATCGTTGACCGAGGCGTAGCACTTCATAAGATGATTCGTCTTGTAACAAGCTCCCTTGCCGGAGATGGATATCTTTGCTTCATGGGTAACGAATTTGGTCATCCAGAATGGATTGACTTCCCACGTGAAGGCAATGACTGGAGCTACCATTACTGCCGTCGTCAGTGGCATCTTGTAGATGATCACAACTTACGTTACTACTTCTTGAATGACTTTGATAAAGCTATGATCAAGATGTTAAAGGATGACGAAGTATTAAAAGCTCAGCCAAACAACTTATGGAAAGATACAAACGGCAATATGCTCATCTTCGAACGTGCTGGCTTAATCTTTGTATTCAACTTCCATCCAACATGGTCTAAAGACGGATACTGGATTCCAATGCCAGAAACAGGAAGATATCAGGTTATCTTAAGTACTGATGATTCCAGATTCGGCGGAAAAGATCAGATTTCCACAACTTACATTTATGATTCTAAGGAAGTAATTACTCCTCATGAAGAAGAAGTGGAAAAAGAAGTTCCAGATCCAGCAGATCCAAATAAGAAGATCACTAAGAAAGTGATGGAAACTAAGTACACCAAGAAGACAGGCTTCCAGTTCTACGCTCCAGCTCGTACAGCAGCAGTATTAAAGAAAGTAGAAGAACCAAAAGTTGGTCCTACAATCAAGTCTGCAGAAGAGTTAGAGGAAGAAGCGGAAAAGAAAGCAACAGCAGCTGTTGGTAAAAAATAAGTTTTATTGACGGAAATTTATAAAGGTGATATATTATTAAGGTAATAATAATTCTTCGGGGCAGGGTGTGATTCCCTACCGGCGGTATAGCCCGCGAGCCATATGGCATGATTTGGTGAGATTCCAAAGCCGACAGTAAAGTCTGGATGTGAGAAGAGAACTTGATGATGTATGAATAATATTCCCCGAATGCATTTGTGTTCGGGGATTTTTTTCGCTATAAAAATAGATGCTGCTAAGGCAAATGTTTTGTTCATCAGCCAAGATTACTTGGCCCAGGTACTAAGGAAGAATTACTATACAATAAATTTTTTGGAGGCATAAATTATGAAAAACAAGAAACCAGTAAATGTAAGAACAATCACTATGACAGGCTTATTTGGAGCATTATCCGCAGTATTGATGATGTTTTCCTTCAGCGTTCCATTAATGCCAAGCTTTATCAAGATGGACCTTTCTGAACTTCCAGCTTTGATCGCAGCATTTTCCATGGGACCATTATCAGGCGCAGCTGTTTGTTTAGTTAAGAACTTAATCAACGTATTATTTACCACAACAGGTGGCGTTGGCGAATTCTCAAACTTCCTTCTCGGATGTTTCTTCGTTGTACCAGCTGGTATCATTTATAAAAAGAACAAATCCAAAAGTGGTGCTTTAATCGGTTCCATCGTTGGGGCAGTATTTATGGCAGCAGCATCCTTAGTATCCAACTACTTCGTTGTATACCCAATGTACAGCATGTTCATGCCAATGGAAGCAATCATCGGAATGTATCAGGCAATCTATGCCGGAGCTGACTCCTTATTAAAATGCTTAATCATCTTTAACGTACCATTTACCTTCGTAAAAGGCATGATCAGCGTAATCATCACATTTATCGTATACAAACACATCTCCCCTATCATCAAAGGAACTGCAAGATAAGTCTTCTTTAACGGGTGGCAAATGCTTCTGCCAGGATGGAAATCATACGCTGTATATTGAGAAAATCATGTAAATATGATATGATTTTTAAATAGATGGTTTTTATAGGAGGAAGACATGGCAGTTAGACTTATTACAGCTGGTGCATGCGATCTTACAACAGAGTATTTGAAACTACATAACGTTGATCGTGTTCCGTTTTATGTATCCTTTGACGGGGAAAATTATTTAAAAGAAGTAGAAGAATTAGACGTAAGAGATTTTTATCAGCAGATGATAGATCATAAGGATGTATTTCCTAGAACATCCCTTCCGTCTATGAATGATTATATAGACATGATTACACCGATGATCGAAGCAGGTGATGATGTGGTCGTACTTTGTTTCACATCCTGCTTAAGTGGCGCATATAACGCGACACTGAATGTTCATATGATGCTTGAAGAAGACTACCCAGACCTTAAGGTATATATGGTAGATACCTTATGTGCAACAGTATCCCAGGCATCCATCGTTGGTGAAGCAATCCGTATGCGTGATGCAGGTATGAGCGCGAAAGAAATCGTGGACAAATTAGAAGCGATGAAAGAAGCTTGCAAGATCTTCTTTACCGTTGGAAATCTTGATTACTTAATCCACGGCGGACGTATCGGCAAGATGGCCGGCAGAGTGTCTAATACATTAAACTTAAAGCCAATGATCGTATTGGTAAATGGCGAATGTACAACAGGTGGTGTTGTAAGAAGCCGTAAAAAATCCATGAAAAAAGCAATTGATCTTATGAAAGATCATATCAATAAGAATAATCTTAACGTTGATGATTTCGTATTAAACGTTGGTTATGGATATGATGTGGCAGAAGGTCAGAAATTTGCCGACATGGTGAAAAAAGAAGCACAAGCACTTGGTTATACTGGCGATGTACCAACTATTCAGATTGGTGCGACTATCGCAGTTCATACCGGACCAGAAGCACTTGGTATCGGGTTCGTGCCAAAGTATGAAACGATTTAAGAATTGAATAAGAGGAATGATAAAAGGACGATGCGAAAAGTATCGTCCTTTTTTGACCGAAAAATACAAATAGTAGTCTGTTTATTACAGCAGAACAAAATTTCCACTGTTTTTTACAATATGCATTTATTTAGTGATATAATGAATTAGTATGTT
>JAKSRP010000048.1 GCA_024403555.1 Lachnospiraceae bacterium
AATTGATGGTAACAATATCAAAGTAAGCTTCCGGATCTGCCTCATGCTCTGCTTCCATGATTGCAGCTGCATACTTAGCGCACAGGAAATAACCGGTGTAGTTGATGTTCGTAACGAAATCAAAAGTCTTCTTTTCGAGTTCGATCAGACAAAAGTAGTTTCCAGATTGATCGAAGGTGAATATTTTAATATCAACCAGATGCTTTCTAGTGATTATGGTACGAAGATCAAAATCAACAAGAAAGAATTTTTAAGCTGTATTGAACGAGCATCTCTTTTGATCCGCGAAAGTGATAAGAAACCAATCGTCATCAAAATTGAAGATGATACGATGCAGCTTTCCATCCAGTCCTTCATTGGTTCTATGAGAGAAGAAATTTTCATCAACAAAGAAGGCAAGGATTTATTAATCGGTTTCAATCCAAAGTTCTTAATGGATGCACTTCGTGTAATTGATGATGAAACGGTTGATATTTATCTGGTAAATCCAAAAGCACCATGTTTTATTAAAGATCCGGCGCAGTCTTATGTATATTTGATTCTTCCGGTTAACTTTAACGCAGCGAATGTTTAAATAAAGGAGCACATTATGGAATTAATCAAATTAAGAGACGAATATATCAAATTAGGACAGGCTTTAAAAGCTGCTGGATTAGTAGAATCCGGAATTGAAGCAAAAGAAGTCATTCAGCAGGGGCTTGTTATGGTTGATGGCGAAATTGAAACTCGCCGTGGCAAGAAATTATATGATGGAGCAGTTGTTCAGTTTGATAATATGACAATCAAAATTGAAAAATAAGAATTTATGTTTGTAAAATCATTGGAACTTAAAAATTACAGAAATTATGAGGAGATGGAAATCAGATTCTCTGAGGGGAGTAATCTCTTTTATGGTGATAACGCTCAGGGGAAAACAAATATTTTAGAATCCATCTATTTAAGCGGAACAAGCAAATCCCACCGTGGTGGTAAGGATAAAGATTTGATTCGATTTGGACAGGAAGAGGCACATATCAGACTCTTTCTTGAAAAAAAGGAAGTGGAACACCGCATTGATCTCCACTTAAAAAAACATAAGGCGAAAGGGATTGCGATTGATGGGATGCCGATTCGCCGTTCTGGAGATTTGCTTGGAATGTTAAATTTGATTTTCTTTTCACCGGAAGATCTCGCAATTATTAAGAACGGACCGGCGGAACGAAGAAGATTTCTTGATATGGAGCTTTGTCAGCTTCATCAGATTTATACCAGTGATTTGACGAATTATAACAAAATATTAAAACAGCGCAATCAATTGCTTTTACAGATTGGCTTTCAGGAATCGCTGATCGATACTCTCGATATTTGGGACGAGCAGCTAGTAAGTTACGGAAGCGCAATCATAAAGATGAGGGAAACATTTGTTGTGGAACTCAATGAAATTATACAGGACATTCATGAAAAACTGACGGGTGGAAGGGAACATATTGAGGTTACCTATGAAAAATCCTGTCAGGAAGATGAATTTTTAGAAAAATTACAGAACAGAAGAAACCAGGATCTTAGACTTAAGAATACCGGAATCGGACCACACAGGGATGATATCCGATTTATGATCAATGGAATCGATGTAAGAACTTATGGATCACAAGGTCAGCAGCGAACGGCTGCACTTTCCTTAAAGCTTGCAGAGATTGAACTTGTAAAAAGACGTATTGGCGAGACACCGGTTCTTCTGCTTGATGATGTATTATCAGAGCTTGATAGCAGCCGAAAAGGATATTTGCTTGAGAGTATTAAGAATATACAGACTTTTATCACTTGTACGGGTCTTGAAGAATTTGTCAATTCCCAGCTGGTACTTGATAAAAGATTTTATGTAGAGAATGGGAAAATAACAGAACAGACACAGGAGGCTAAAGATCATGAGCAACGAAGTGAATAAAGCACCAGAATATGGAGCGGATCAGATTCAGATTCTAGAAGGATTAGAGGCCGTTCGTAAAAGACCAGGGATGTACATCGGAAGCACTTCTGAAAAAGGGCTTCATCATCTGGTTTATGAAATCGTGGATAATGCAGTTGATGAAGCATTAGCCGGATATTGCGATACCATTGAGGTGACGATTCATAAGAATGATTCCGTTACGGTAAAAGATAATGGTCGAGGCATTCCTGTAGGAATCAATAAAAAAACAGGTACTTCTTCTGTTGAGGTTGTATTTACGATTCTTCACGCCGGTGGTAAGTTTGGCGGTGGGGGATACAAAGTATCCGGTGGTCTCCATGGGGTAGGCTCATCGGTTGTTAACGCGTTATCTGAATGGTTAGAGGTTGAAGTTCACAAAGAAGGCTTCATTCATAAACAAAGATATGAACGCGGTAAAGTATGCTATCCGTTAGAAATCGTAGGAAAGACAGAACATACCGGAACAATCGTAACCTTCAAACCAGACGCTGAAGTATTTGAAACAACGATTTTTGATTACAATACCTTAAAAGTACGTCTTCGTGAAACTGCATTTTTAACTGCAGGTCTTCGCATTATCTTAACAGATGAGCGTGGAGAAAAGCCAGTAACGAATAATTTCCATTACGAAGGCGGAATCAGAGAATTTGTAGAATATTTAAATAAAAACAAACAGCCATATTATGAACAGGTAATCTACTGTGAAGGTATGAAGAATAATGTTCAGGTTGAAGTTGCATTCCAGCATAATGATGCATACAACGAAAATATTTACAGTTTCGTTAATAATATTATTACTCCGGAAGGAGGAACTCATCTTGCAGGTTTTAAAAATGCACTTACTAAGACATTTAATGATTATGCAAGAGGAAAAAAATTATTAAAGGATAACGAACCAAATCTTTCCGGTGAGGATATCCGAGAAGGTCTCGTTGGTATTATCAGTATCAAGATCTCCGAACCACAGTTTGAAGGTCAGACAAAACAGAAATTAGGAAATAGTGAAGCAAGAGGTGCGGTTGACAGTATCGTAAGTGAGCAGTTAAGAAACTTCTTAGAACAGAATCCATCGGTTGCAAGAGCTATTTGCGATAAAGCAGTGCTTGCACAGCGTGCACGAGATGCAGCCAGAAAAGCGAGAGATTTAACAAGAAGAAAGACCGCTCTTGAAACTGCTTCTCTTCCAGGTAAATTAGCAGACTGTTCTTCTAAAAATCCAGAAGAATGTGAAATCTATATTGTAGAAGGAGACTCCGCGGGAGGCTCCGCAAAAACTGCACGTTCCCGTGCAACTCAGGCAATTCTTCCACTTCGAGGTAAAATCCTGAATGTAGAAAAAGCCCGTGATGAAAGAATTTTAGCAAATGAAGAAATTAAAGCGATGATTACTGCATTTGGTACCGGTGTTCGTGAAGACTTTGATCTTGCAAAGCTTCGTTACCATAAAATTATTATCATGACCGATGCTGACGTAGATGGAGCTCATATCGCAACACTTCTTCTTACCTTCTTCTATCGTTTTATGCCAGAGCTGATTAAGGAAGGGCATGTATATCTTGCTCAGCCACCACTTTATCGTTTAGAAAAGAATCGTAAGATCTGGTATGCATACAGCGACGAAGAACTTGCAGGTATTTTAGATGAGGTCGGAAGAGACCAGAATAATAAGATCCAGCGTTACAAAGGTCTTGGAGAGATGGATGCAGAACAGCTCTGGGATACAACAATGGATCCGGAAACACGTATCCTTCTCCGTGTCAATATTGATGAAGAGATGGAATCCGAGGTTGACCTGACATTTAACACTCTGATGGGTGATCAGGTAGAACCAAGAAGAAAATTTATTGAAGCTAATGCTAAGTACGTTAAGAACTTAGATATTTAATGGAGGATGTAAAACATGGAAGATAGTCATATCTTTGATAAAGTCCAGGAGATTGATCTTAAAAAGACCATGGAAAACTCATATATTGATTATGCCATGAGTGTTATCGCTTCCCGAGCTTTACCAGATGTAAGAGATGGTTTAAAACCAGTTCAGCGAAGAATCTTACATGCTATGATTGAACTGAATAACGGTCCGGATAAGCCACATAGAAAGTGTGCCCGTATCGTCGGTGATACCATGGGTAAATATCATCCTCATGGGGACAGTTCAATTTATGGAGCATTAGTTAATTTAGCACAGGAATGGTCTACCCGTTATCCATTAGTTGACGGACATGGAAACTTTGGTTCTGTCGATGGTGATGGCGCAGCGGCTATGCGATATACAGAAGCCCGTTTAAGCAAAATTTCCATGGAGATGCTTGCGGACATTAATAAGAATACGGTTGATTTTGTACCAAACTTTGATGAGACAGAAAGCGAACCTTCTGTTCTTCCATCCCGATATCCAAACTTACTTGTAAATGGTACTCAGGGGATTGCGGTTGGTATGGCAACAAATATTCCACCACACAATTTAAAAGAAGTCATCAATGGGGTTGTAAAAATCATTGATAATCAGGTGGAAGAAAACAGAGAAACAGAAATTGATGAATTAATTGAAATCATCAAAGGACCGGACTTCCCAACAGGCGCAACAATTCTTGGCAGACGTGGTATTGATTCTGCTTACCGTACTGGTCGTGGTAAGATTAAGGTTCGTGCAATTACTGATATTGAACCTATGGCAAATGGAAAACAGAGAATTATTGTTTCTGAAATCCCATATATGGTCAATAAAGCAAAATTAATTGAGAAAATTGCTGAATTAGTAAAAGATAAAAAGGTTGATGGTATTACAGATCTTCGTGATGAATCTGACCGCTCTGGTATGAGAATCGTCATTGAGCTTCGTCGTGATGCCAATGCAAATGTTATTCTAAATCAGCTTTATAAACATACACAGCTTCAGGATACATTTGGCGTAATTATGTTAGCACTTCATGATGGACAGCCAAAGATCATGAATCTCTATGAGATGCTTTCTTACTACTTAGATCATCAGAAGGAAGTAGTTACAAGAAGAACCATCTATGAATTAAACAAAGCTCAGGAAAGAGCTCATATCTTAGAAGGATTATTAATCGCTCAGGATCATATTGATGAAGTAATTAAGATTATCCGTGAAGAGCCTAGTATTCCTGCAGCAAAAGCTGAATTAATGAATCGTTTCGGACTTACTGAAGTTCAGGCTCAGGCAATCGTTGACATGCGTCTTCGTGCACTCAATGGTTTGGAACGTGAAAAATTAGAAAAAGAATACAAAGAATTAATGGAAAAAATCGAAGGATTAAAAGCAATTCTTGCAGATGAACGCGTATTATTAGGTGTAATCAAGAAAGAAATCATTTTAATCCGTGATAAATTTGGTGATGAAAGACGTACTTCTATTGGCATCGATGTGGATGATATTTCCATGGAAGACATGATTCCAAAACAGAATACGATCATTACTATGTCTAAGCTTGGCTATATCAAGCGTATGACCGAAGATAACTTTAAAGCCCAGAATCGTGGCGGAAAAGGAATCAAAGGTATGCAGACAATTGAAAATGATTATATCGAAAGAATGTTTATGACATCAACACATAACTATGTTCTGTTCTTTACGAACAAGGGAAAAGTATTTGGACTCAAAGGATATGAAATTCCAGAAGCATCCCGAACAGCACGAGGAACTGCGATTGTTAATCTTCTTGAGTTAGAACCGGAAGAAAGCATTTCTGCAGTAATCACAGAAGAAAGTTATACTGGTGAAGGTGTTATCTTGATGGCAACCAGAGAAGGTATCATTAAGAGAACAAACATTTCTGAATATAAAAATATCCGTAAAAAAGGATTATGTGCAATTTCTCTTCATGAAGGGGATGAATTGATTGAAGCAAAGATCATGAAGGAAAGCACAAATATCTTCTTAGTAACCAAAGAAGGTCAGTGTATTCGTTTCAAAGAAGATGATGTACGTAAGACCGGACGAGTTTCCATGGGTGTAATCGGTATTAATTTAAATGACGGCGATGAAGTTGTTGCAATGCTTACCGATGATAACAAAGAAGAAGATATGATCTTTGTGACAGAAAAAGGTTTAGGTAAGAGAACCCGCATGGATGAATTTAAAATCCAGAACCGTGGTGGTAAAGGTGTTCGATGCTACAAGCTTTTAGAAAAGACAGGCAAGATCGTTGGTGCGAAAACCGTAACAAATGAAGATGAAATCTTATTAATTACGACAGCTGGAATTGTAATTCGTACTGGTGTCGGTGACATTTCCTTACTCGGACGTAACGCATCCGGTGTAAAGGTTATGAATGTTAAAGATGGAGAGCTTGTTGCAAGTATCGCAAAAGTAATTAAGAGCGATGACGAAGTTGACGAAGAAGTCAGCGAATCCGTGATCGATGCAGAGATAAATGAAGAGGAATAAAATTGAGAACAGTAAATGCGAATGATATTATCAAAAATATCAAGGAAATGTGTATTGAAGCGAACCTGGAATTATCTCCGGACATGAAAAGAAATTTAGCTCATGCGAAGGAAACAGAAACAGGCGCTTTAGGTGTTAAGATTTTAAATCAGTTAGAAGAAAATATGGAAATTGCCAGAACAGAAAGTATTCCTATTTGTCAGGATACAGGAATGGCAGTTGTATTCTTCTCCATTGGACAGGAAGTTCATGTAGAAGGAATGGGCATTACGGACGCAATCAATGAAGGTGTACGTCAGGGGTATGTCGAAGGATATTTAAGAAAATCTGTTGTTAGAGATCCGATTGACCGTGTTAATACAAAAGATAATACTCCTGCTGTAATTCATTATGATATTGTTCCAGGTGACCAGATTACGATTACGGTAGCACCTAAGGGATTTGGAAGTGAAAATATGAGCCGTGTATTTATGCTGAAACCAGCAGATGGCTTAGATGGCGTAAAAGCTTCCGTATTGCAGGCAGTAAAAGATGCTGGTCCTAATGCTTGCCCACCAATGGTTGTTGGTGTAGGAATGGGTGGCACTTTTGAAAAATGTGCATTTCTTGCAAAGAAAGCATTAAGCCGTAATACAGAAGAACATTCACCTATTCCATATGTAGCTCAGTTAGAAGAAGATTTGTTAAATGAAATCAATCAGCTTGGTATCGGACCAGGTGGTCTTGGCGGCAAATCTACTGCTCTTGCTGTCAATGTTGAAACTTATCCAACACATATTGCCGGTTTACCATTAGCAATTAATATTTGCTGTCATGTAAATCGTCATGTGACACGTACCATTTAGAAAGGAGCTATCGATATGAATCCAAATATCAAAGCACCATTAGATGATCAGACAATTGCAAATCTTCATTCTGGAGATTATGTATATATTACCGGTACCATTTATACAGCAAGAGATGCTGCACATAAAAGAATGTTTGAGGATGGTATTCCGATTGATGTAGATCATAATATTATTTATTATCTTGGACCATCTCCAGCAAAAGAAGGTCAGGTAATCGGCTCAGCAGGTCCAACAACAAGCAGCCGAATGGATAAATATACTCCTTATATGTTAGAACATGGATTAAAAGGAATGATCGGCAAAGGAAAACGCTCCCAGGCAGTCATTGACAGTATCGTGGAAAACAAAGCAGTTTATTTTGCAGCTGTAGGAGGAGCTGGTGCACTTCTTTCAAAATGTATTAAGAAGAGCGAAGTGGTTTGCTACGATGATCTTGGCACAGAAGCTATTCGTAAGCTTGAAGTGGAAGATCTTCCTGTAATTGTAGTCATTGATGCAGAAGGAAATAATTTATATGAAACTGCAGTAGATGATTTTAAAAAATCTATCCAGTAAAAAAATATAAAAAAGTTATTGACAGCGCTAGATAATTTTGCTACTATTATCTAGCGTTATGTTTTACGCAACAATTAAATACCTAAATTCATTTAGGCATTGGAGAAGTACTCAAGTGGCTGAAGAGGCGCCCCTGCTAAGGGTGTAGGTCGTTTGCGCGGCGCGAGGGTTCAAATCCCTCCTTCTCCGGTAATTTTTTTGAAATTAGGTGTTGACAAACTACACTTGGCAGTGATATAGTTAAATAGTTGTTGCGAATAACAACGAAAAATAAATTTAAAAAAGTTCTTGACAAACAAAAGTAAGTTTGTTAAAATGTAAAAGATGTCGCACGAAAGAGCGACAACGAACATTGAAAACTAAACAATCACAGATCCTTGAAAATTCTAATGAGATTTTCAGTATCTTTAGTAAAAGATGCAACGGACGTTTAGAACAACCTAAACAACAGTAAAAGAACAAGGGATGAATAGCCAGAGAGTTATTCTGACCAAAGATTAAACATGAGAGTTTGATCCTGGCTCAGGATGAACGCTGGCGGCGTGCTTAACACATGCAAGTCGAACGAAGCACTCTTCTTCGGAAGAATGACTGAGTGGCGGACGGGTGAGTAACGCGTGGGTAACCTGCCTCATACAGGG
>JAKSRP010000049.1 GCA_024403555.1 Lachnospiraceae bacterium
TGTGATGTTCGGTGGAATCCGTAACGGCTTACGCCATATTTTTCATAATATTCGATTGGTAAAGCGTAAAGGTAAGCTTTTGGTGGCATTGTCTGATGGAAAGCTGTATCAAATACTGCTACCATTGGAAGGTTAGGCATTAATTCTCTACAAGCATTGATACCAATTAAGCAAGCTGGGTTGTGAAGTGGAGCGAAAACGCTGCAAGCTTCGATTTCTTTGATTGCTTCGTCTGTGATGATGCAGGATTTTGTGAATTTTTCTCCACCATGTACTACACGATGTCCTACTGCACTGATTTCATCTAAAGAATCGATTACACCAACTTCTTTATCTGTTAAAGAATCAAGTACTAACTGGATTGCTACTGTATGATCAGGCATTGCTGGAGTAGTTTTGATTTTATCTTTACCTGCTGGCTGATGTGTTAATGCACCGTCGATACCGATACGTTCACATAAACCTTTTGCTAATACTTTTTCTGTTTCAGAGTCGATGAGCTGATACTTTAAAGAAGAGCTACCGCAGTTGATTACTAAAATGTTCATTGTTCTTTCTCCTTAATAATTAATTATTGAAAATATTATTTCTGAGCCTGTACTGCAGTGATTGCTACTACACCAACGATATCGTCTGCATTACATCCACGGGATAAATCGTTAACTGGTTTTGCAATACCCTGAGTAATTGGTCCATAGGCATCTGCCTTAGCAAGTCTCTGAACTAACTTGTATCCAATGTTACCAGCATCTAAGTCTGGGAATACTAATACATTAGCTTTACCTGCTACTTCACTTCTTGGAGCTTTAGACGCTGCTACAGATGGAACAATCGCTGCATCTAACTGTAATTCACCACAGATTAATGTATCCGGGTATTCACGTTTTGCAATCTGAGTAGCTTCTGCAACTTTATCAACGTCTGCATGTTTTGCACTACCTACTGTGGAGTGAGATAACATCGCAACTCTAGGTTCTTCCCCTACAAGGCTCTTAAATGATTCTGCAGAGCTTCCTGCGATTGCAGCTAACTGTTCTGGGTTTGGATTCTGATTTAAACCACAGTCTGCAAATACAAATGTTCCGTTGGCACCCATGTCACAGTCTGGAACTACCATTAAGAAGAATGCGGATACGATTCTTGTTCCTGGTGCAGTTTTTACAACCTGAAGTGCTGCACGAAGTACGTTAGCGGAGGAGTTGATCGCACCTGCTACCATACCATCTGCATCTCCGGTACGTACCATAGTTGCACCAAAGAATAATGGGTTGGATAATAATACTTCACGTGCATCTTCTGGCATTAAGCCTTTGCTCTTTCTTGCTTCACATAAAGAATCCACGTAAGCGTCCATTCTGTCACAGTTTTCCGGGTCAACAAATGTTGCCTTGCTGATATCTAAGTCACCTGCTAATTCTAAGATTTCTTCTTTGTCACCAACTAAGATGATGTCTGCAACTTCTTCTGCTAAAACAGTAGCAGCTGCCTGCAGTGTTCTGATATCACTTGTTTCTGGAAGTACAATTGCTTTCTTGTCCTGTTTTGCGCGTTCTTTTATAACATCAATAAAGCTCATCGTCTTGCTCCTTTCGGCTTATCTTTTTCATAAAATTTCATAATTCACTAACTATAATTCTACTAGTTTTTCATTATAATATCAATAGATTTGTCATGTTTTTAACTAAATAAATTTGTGTTATAATGATTTTGTAAAAAACGATAGGCATATGGAGAAAAAGTATGAGAATCAGTGCAGTCATTTGCGAATATAACCCATTTCACAATGGTCATAAATACCAGTTAGAAGAGATTAAAAAGCGCCTGAAAAGCGACTACATCATTGCAATTATGAGTGGTAATTTTGTACAGAGAGGTGCGCCAGCCATCTGTGACAAATACGCGCGCGCGAAAGCTGCGCTTTCTTATGCCGACCTTGTAATTGAACTGCCAACCGTTTACGCTACCGGCAGTGCAGAAGCATTTGCTACTGGAGCGGTTCGAATTTTAGAGGGATTAGGCTGCGTGGATGACCTTGTTTTTGGTGCAGAAGATGACTGTCTTGATGATTTTTCCACACTCTCAGAGCTTTTAACTGATGAACCGGACGAATTTTCCACATTTTTAAAAGAAGCATGTAAATCCGGCCTCTCCTATCCGGCAGCCAGACAGCATGCAGTAAGCGCTTACTTAGGCACCGACCGATTCGAACCACTTTTAAGAAGTCCGAACAATTTACTTGCATTAGAATACATGCGCGCAATCAAACGACTAAACGCATCCATGAAACCATATATCATTAAGCGTGAAGGAGCCGGTTATCATGAAGAAGGGATCGATACCAATTTCCCATCTGCCACTGCAATTCGAAACAAAATGAACGAAGGGAATAATGATTTCTCAAACATTGTTCCATCATATATGAATTCGTATTTATCTATAGATAACAACCGCTCATTCCCAGTTAATACCGACGACTTTTCTGATTTGTTATTCTACCGTTTAGAATGGGAACATCATCCAGAAGAAATTTTAGACTTTCATCCGGAAATGTATGAACGAATCAAGAAATTTGCACCGACTGCGGTTTCCTTTACCGATTTAATCGAAAAAGTAAAGACCAAAAATTTCACCTATACAAGAATCAGCCGCTACCTGCTGCATCTAATTTTAGGCGTAAAGGCGGCAGATTATGAAATGAGTGTCGCTTATGCCAAAGTTTTAGGTTTCCGAAAAGATTCCTCCCCACTTTTAAAGATTGTAAAAGAAAAAAGCCAGATTCCGGTAATTCAGAAGCCAGCGCGCTATCAAGAAGTGCTCTCATCCAGGGAATCAGGCATTTACGAGCTTGATCTTTTCGCAAGCCGCATCTATTATGGTGTGATTCGAAGAAAATTCCATACTTGCTTAGAAGATGATTTAGCAAGACCGCTATTGATTGTATAAAATAAAAAGGAGTTATCCGTGAGGATAACTCCTTTTATCATTCATCACATATCAATTACATAGTCTTTTTTAATGCACGAATCTGGTCTTCTACCTGTCCACGATTGTTTGCCATATCAGCTACATCATGTTCAAGACCTTCCATCAGCTGTGCAAATACACTTGCCTGTGCATTCTTAAAGTTTTCAACAAACTCTTCTAAACCTTCTACGGTATCAAGTGTATAATTTAATGCACCAAGACGTGTTTCTTTTGCATCTGCCTGTGCTTTGTCTGCAACTTTTTCTGCATATTCAAGTGCCTGACGTTTGTATTCTTCGGCTTCTTCTAAAATCTGATCTGCTCGTTTTTTTGCAAGGACTAATACTTCTTCCTGTTCTACTGCTGCAGAAGCTTCAGCCATTCCCTGTTCAATAATGCTCTGTGCCTGAAGGGCCGCATCATCAAGGATCTTCTGAGCCTGCACTCTTGCTTCTTCGATGATATGATTTTCTGTTTCCACAATCTGCTGGCTGCGAGCAACATCCTCAGGAATCGCATCGCTTAACTTAGTAATAAACCCCTGTAAAATTTCTTTATCAAGCGTAACACTCTTGCCTCCGGATAAGAAGGCTGGTTTGCCAAAATCTTCAATAAAGTCTTCTAATTCATCAATAATGCTAACTAAGCTCTTTTCTTCTTCGTATGACATCTATAACATCTCCTCACACTAATATATCATTTATTTATTATACACTATTTTTTCTTTTTTTGCATCTGCCAAATGACATATTCCGGAACATATTCAGAAATATCCTGATCATAATTCCATAACTCTTTTACTGCGGAAGAACTGATAAAGGAAAGCCCTGGATCGGTCGCAAAGAACATCGTATCAATGGTATCATCGATTTTACGATTAATCTGTGCCATCTGAAGTTCATACTCAAAATCTGTGGTAGTTCTAAGACCTCGCACTAAAACATTTGCCCCTTCCTGCTTCGCAAACTCCACAAGAAGCCCAGAAAAAGTCTTCACTTCCACATTCTCAAGGTCCTTTAACACTTCATCGATCATCACAAGACGTTCATCCATCTCAAAAAGTGGTTTTTTATTGATATTTACCAGCACACCCACGATTACTTTATCGAAAAGCGCCGCCGAACGCTTGATAATATCGATGTGTCCATTTGTAATCGGGTCAAATGTTCCCGCATAAATTGCTACACTCATTCTTCTTCCTCCAGCACCTTCCAGATGAAGGTATGTTTGTTTGTTTTATATTTTTTTACTCGATACACCTCTAAATCACTGCCTTCAAGGTAGTCATAATCGGTTTTCAAGTCAGATTCCACGATGATCACGGTCTTTTCATCATAAAGATCGGTTTCCATCAAGGCTTCTAATACATCTTTTTCAAGCAGTTTGCCGTATGGCGGATCCATGAAAATGTAATCAAAGAGGATTCCACTTCCATCAAGCTGTCTGATTGCTGTCACAGCATCTGTCTGCATCAGTTTTGCATCTTTTTCGAGCTTCGTAAAGCGAAGATTCTCCTTGATACAGCTCATCGCTTTTGCACTCTTTTCCACAAAAACGGCCTGTTTTGCACCACGGCTTAATGCTTCAATCCCAATCCCTCCACTGCCGGAAAAGAGATCCAAAAACACACAGCCACCCACATCGGAAGAAATCATATTAAATAAAGTTTCCTTAATACGATCCTGGGTTGGTCTGGTGTCCATTCCTTCAATTGTTTTTAAGCGCAGGCTTTTTGCCTTACCTGAAATAACTCTCATACTTAATATCTCACTTCAAATCGTCTTTCATCTGTATCATATGGAATTCTTGTCTTTGCCACATGATCGATTCTTATATATTTATATCCTGTCTGAACATCATATTCAAATTTTTCAATCTGAGAACGAAGTCCCTGAACCTGTACCGTTACAGAACCATTATAATTATTGCGTGCCCAACCGGTAATACGGTTTTTTACCGCCTGAGAATGTACCCAGTAACGGAAACCAACACCCTGAACACGTCCTGTATAAATCAGTTCATAACGAACTCTTTCTTCCATATGATACCCTCCTTAAAGCTGTAACGCCAGCTCAAGCTGTTTTTTTAATCTATCATTTGATAAATTCGAAAAAGAGAATCCGTCTTCTTCTAAATCCTTCATGGCATCGCTGGCCATCTTTAATAAATCTGCATTGTCATAAATGTCTGCCAGCACGAAATCCATCATACCACTTTGGCGGATTCCAAAGAAGTCTCCTGGTCCTCTAAGCTTCAAATCTTCATTTGCTATATAAAATCCATCGTTTGATTTGTTCAAAATCTCCAGACGTTTTTTTGTCTCTTCATTGTCCTTTCCTGCAATAAAAATGCAGTAAGACTGAAATGCACCTCGTCCGATTCGCCCTCTAAGCTGATGAAGCTGGGCTAAACCAAAGCGTTCTGCATTCTCTACCATCATGACGGTGGCATTCGGAACATTGATTCCTACTTCAATAACGGTTGTGGAAACTAACACGTCAATTTCACCTTTGTCAAATCGGTCCATGATGTCATTCTTATCTTTTGCTTTCATTCTGCCATTTAAGCATTCCACGCGTATGGATGGTGGCAGATTAGCCTGTAATACTTTTGTGTATTCGGTTACATTCTCCGCTTCCACGTTCTCGCTTTCTTCTACCATCGGACAGATAACATAAGCCTGTCTGCCCATCTGCACCTGTTTTGTGATAAAGCGGTAAGCATTCGGACGATATCCAGTATTCACCACACAGTTTTTAATTGGTAGTCGGTCTGCGGGAAGCTCATCGATAATAGATATATCAAGATCTCCATACATAATCAGCGCCAGGGTTCTTGGAATTGGTGTCGCACTCATTACTAATACGTGTGGTTCGTATCCCTTCTTTGAAAGTGCTTCTCTCTGGCGGACACCAAAACGATGCTGCTCGTCGGTAATAACCAAAGCCAACTGATCATATTCGACTTTGTCCTGAATCAGTGCATGAGTTCCGATGATAATATCAATTTCGTGATTTTTTAATTGTTTGTAAATGTCTCGCTTATTTTTCGCTGTGGTGGAGCCGGTGAGTAAGGCGACACGGACGCCGTAAGGCGCAAGCATCTTCGTAAAGCTCTCATAATGCTGCACTGCAAGCACTTCTGTCGGTGCCATCAACGCACCCTGATAACCGGAAGTTGCTGCCATCAAAAGAAGGATCATGGCTAAAATTGTCTTTCCTGAGCCAACATCCCCCTGAACAAGACGGTTCATAACCTCTCCACGAAGCAAATCTGCTTTCATCTCCTTTAATGCACGTGCCTGTGCATTGGTCAGGCGGAAAGGAAGATTCTCTTCAAAATGTCTGCTTTCCTTTGTCTCTTTGATCAAATAGTGATTCTCAATGACTCCCGTCCGTTCTTTTACCATTCGCATGGCAGCTAAAAAGATGAAGAACTCATCAAACATGAGACGTGCTCTGGCTTTGCCTACCTGTTCCTTGACAACTGGAAAATGAACATTCTTAAGAGCCTGTCCGTATGGCATGAGACCATACTTTTCCACAATAAAGGACGGCAGATATTCTTCCATCGTCTCCATGTAAGGAACTGTCTGTGCCATCGCTTTCGCGATCATCTTATTCGTCAGTCCTCTAGTTAATGGATAGACGGGCTGAAGATTCTCGCGTTGTTTTTCGTAAGCCTCTATTGTATAGATTTCTGGCTGCTCCATCACCATTCGGCCATTTTTAAGAACGGGTGTCCCCACAAAAATGCGACTTTCACCCATATGCAAAGTATTTCTTAAATATGGCATATTATACCATGTAAGGGCAAGGCTTCCCGAATGATCCCTGATATTTACATTGATTATTTTAAGCCCTCTGTACTGGCGATAAGCCGGAGTGTTTGTAATCTTCCCTAAAACAGCAATGCGGATACCCGGCTGGGCATCCGCAATATATACTGGTTCTTCATAAGTCAGATAATAACGGGGATACCAGGTCACAAGGTCATCGATCGTATCGATGCCTGCTAAGTGAAAGGTCTTCTCGGTCTTATCTCCAATTCCTTTCAGAGAGCGGATAGCGTCTGCTCCCTGCATGATTATTCTACTGATAATAAATAGTAGTATACTGGCTGTCCACCGTTCTGAACTTCTACGTCACAGTCTTCAAATGCTTCTTCAATCTGTTCAGCAAGGCTTTCTGCATCTTCTTCTGTCACATCAGCACCGTAGTAAACAGTAATTAATTCACTGTCTTCGTCAACCATACCATTTAATAATTCAAGTGTTGTGCCTTCGATTTCAGGACCAACTGCCTGGATTCCATCATCATCGATACCCATAATGTCACCGATTTTGATTTCTTTGCCATTGATGGATGTGTCACGTACTGCATAAGTAACCTGACCAGTTTTTACGATGGAAATCGCATCTTTCATTGTTTCTTCATTATCTTCTACGGAAGTTTCTGCCACGAAGGAGATCACTGCTGCAATACCCTGTGGAACTGTCTTTGTAGGGATAACGATGATATTCTTATCTTCTGTAATATCTCTTGCCTGTTCTGCTGCAAGGATAATATTCTTGTTATTTGGAAGAATGAAGATATTTTCTGCGTTCACCTGATCGATTGCATTAAGCATATCTTCTGTACTTGGGTTCATAGTCTGACCACCTTCGATTAAGCAGTCAACACCAAGTCCTCTGAAGATTTCGCCCATACCGTCACCAACAGAAACTGCGATGAATCCCATAGGTTTTTTCGGTTCGTTCTTCTTAGCTTCTGCTTCAGCTTCTGCAATCTTAGAAGCATCTTTGATTAATTTTTCTTCATGTTCCATTCTCATATTGTCAACCTTCATATTAGTAAGCTGACCATATGTAAG
>JAKSRP010000005.1 GCA_024403555.1 Lachnospiraceae bacterium
GTCAAGCGGTTAAGACATCGCCCTTTCACGGCGGTAACACGGGTTCGATTCCCGTAGGAGTCACTATAAGGCGCAGTAGCCAAGCGGTAAGGCAATGGTCTGCAACACCAGTACGCACCGGTTCAAATCCGGTCTGCGCCTTTTTTATTTTAATATCGCGGGATGGAGCAGTCTGGTAGCTCGTCGGGCTCATAACCCGAAGGTCGTTGGTTCAAATCCGGCTCCCGCAACTCAAGCAGATACGAAAGTATCTGCTTTTTTGATATATAGAAAATTTTCTCGTATGTATAGAATTTGTTCTGGACCAATATGAATAAAAAATCGCGCTAACATAAGTTAGCGCGAACCATTACTTTCTTATAAGAATAATCTAACAATCACCTTTTGTCATCATACGAATGATTTCTTCGTTGGTAGTTGCCATAGCAACACTTCCAAGATGTCCGAAATTCTTAATAGAATTTTCCACACCTTTCATAACTAATCCATCTCCAGCATAGAACTGCTGGCCATTTTTAAACATTTCATAGCCGAGAATTCCTGCTTCCACAGACATTGCAATTTTAGCAGCACAAGATGCTTTTGCACCATCACATACAATACCAGATGTAATGGCAAGCGCATTGACAATAGTATGAGCAATGTCATCTAAATTGCCTCCACATACATAGGCGATTCCTGCGCCAGCTCCAGCACCTGCACTTACTGCACCACAATATGCAGAAAGTCTGCCAATGCTTGTCTTTTCATGAATGGTGATTAAATTCGAAATCAAAAGACCACGGAGTAGACGATCCTCAGAGACAAGCATTTCCCTTGCATATACAATCACAGGAAGAGAAGCAGTCATTCCCTGATTTCCACTACCGGAATTAATTACAACTGGCATCTCACAGCCACTCATTCTCGCATCAGAGCCAGCCGCTGCATAAGCTTTTGCTTTCGCACGAAGAGAATAGCCACCTGCATTTAAAAGCACTTTTCCAATATTAGCCCCATATGAATGCATCAAACCTTCTTTTGCGATGTTCATATTGCAACTGATTTGACGATTTAATAATTCACGGACATCATCAAGATTGCAGGTTGTAGCAAAATCATAGATTTTCTCTACTGAAAGAAGTGAATAATCAAGAGGAATCTCTTTCTTAGCAGGTTCTACAGAGTCATGTTCTTTCTTATATATAATAGAACCATTCTTTTTCATCTCTACAATGTTGGTATGCTCATTAGAGATACGTACACTAGCACTTTCTTCTCCAGCCCAGACATGAATGATTAAGTCCAAAAGTTGATCGGAGATCAACGGTTTCACCGAAAAAGAAGCAGAGTCCATAAATTCAGCCAGTTTGATCTTATCCATTTCAGATACCGAAGAGATTACTTCTAGTTCTTTTGATGCATCTCCAGCAATGATGCCAATAGCAGCTGCTGTTTCTAATCCTTTACGGCCACCCGTATTTGGTACAATGACACTCTTTACATTTTTGATGATGTTACCACTTGCCTCGATAATCACTTTGTCGGGAACATTTGCTAAAAGGGTAGTTGCTTTTGCAGCACAAAAAGCTACAGCAATTGGTTCTGTACAGCCCATGGCACAGACCAGCTCCCGATGGAGGATATCTACGTAGGTCTGGTAGCATAAATCTGTTTTCTTCATGATTCAATTTTCTCACTTTCATATATATATTCCATAATATTATTGTAGCTAGGTTTTTTTATTTGTACAATCGCAAAAAAGATTGATTTTATGCGATTTATGCGTTAGAATATCTGACAGTGTGTGTGAAAAAAACAGCTTCATACAGCTTTTATATAGATCAGGTAACAAAAGTAATAAAAAGTAAATGAGTATAATTTATTTAGTAGAAAGAGGTAAAAAATGAGCGCATTCATGAAAGAATTTAAAGAGTTTGCACTTCGTGGCAACGTAATTGATTTAGCAATTGGTGTTTTAATTGGTGGAGCTTTCTCTGGTTTAGTTGGTTCCTTAACAGAAAACATCATCAATCCAATCATCGCATGTGTAGGCAGCACAGAAGTTGGTTTTGTAATCCCATTAATCAATGGTAACGTAATCAACATTGGAGCATTCATTTCTTCTATCATCAACTTCATCATCATGGCATTTGTAATCTTCATGATCATGAAATCCTTAAACAAAATTGCTTCTATCGGTGAAAAGAAAGAAGAACCAGTTGAAGAAGAACCAACAACAAAAGTTTGCCCATACTGCAAGAGCGAAATCGCAATCGATGCTACAAAATGTCCACATTGTACATCTGATGTAGAATAATTCGAAGGCAATCTATAATAGAGAATATATTTATGGAAGTACCGATGCTTTATATATGATGTTTAGAGCAGATGATAAAGCAAATCTTGCAGGAAGTATCTTTGCAGGAAATAATGTGATGTATATGGCAGTTCTTGCTGGTGCTGTCGCAGTAGTAGCTGCTGTGGTTGTTACCAGAAAAAGAAAAATGAAAGAAATTTAAACGAAAGACCTCTCAGCATAAAATGTGTGTTGAGAGGTCTTTTTGATAGAAATATGAAAAACGGGGCGAAACATCTGCTGTATAATTGGAGGTGTTGAATTATGTATAGAAAACATTCTGAAATAATTAAAGAATGGATTCAGAATTCAAATAAAGCATTATAAGAAATATGCATAAAACGGGTGATTGTACTAATAATATTTTTAGGCAATCACCCGTTTTTCAACAGTTTCATTCACTATATTCCATCGGTTCTAATAAATTTTTGTAGAAAGAATGTGTCTGATACAATCCGGCGCAGGAATTATGGGCAAGCACGCGGTCTTTGACTACAAGTGTTGTGGTTGGCACCTTCACATATTTCTGGAAAAGGATATCGTGCCCAACACAAAGCCCCATAACGATGCACAAATCAATATTTGCTTCATTGATCAGCTCTGCCTGCATGATTGGATTGCAAATGTTTGGTCCCTGGGTGATAATTTCATCTGGAATATTCAAGTCTTTTTTTGAAATCGCCCCAACCTTGCAGCATGCGGAAAATACTTCGAAACCGTTTGTGCGAAGGATTCGGGTTAAGGTCTGGGATTCTTTTAAGAGAGCCGTGCAGGTGGCGATACCGATTCGCTTGCAGCCCATGGCCTTGGCCATGAGAACCGTTTCTTCCACGCGAGTGATGGTTCCGTAGGTATCAGCCTGAATCTTACAGGCATTCATCATAATGGCGTTGTTATATTCATCGTCGTTATATTTGGCAGTAACATTTGCCAGGTCATCGGATGAGGTGTTCTTGGTCAGGCAAAAGTCAGGATAGAGCGCTTCGTTGCTCTTCTGGCATGCCTTGCGGCCACAGTCCACGCAGGACTTACAAGGATCTTTGATGTTCATGGCGTTTTTCCTTTCTGTGTTTCTATAGACAGTATAGCAAATCCTTGCAAAACTGGCATCCAGGTATTATAATATTTTTGGTGATAAAATTAATAAGGCCCCTTGGTCAAGTGGTTCAAGACTCCGCCCTCTCACGGCGGCTACACGGGTTCGAATCCCGTAGGGGTCATATATGAAAAAGGCTTAAAACCGTAGGTTTTAGGCCTTTTTTCATATTCGGAATTTGGGTACTATTTTTTACGAACAATGAAATAGATCACTTAATTGTATAAAAATCATATGTTCGTCAGCATCGGTCGAGAAACCAGATTTTGATATGAAACCATATTTATAGCAATTTAAGCCTGTTTTTTCTACCTGCTCTATTTCAGTCTGAATCATTTCCTTGGACACGGGATCTTTTCTGAATTTAGCTTCATAAAAAATGTAACCAAGAGGATCTTTTGTCACAATATCAAACTCGCCATTTGTTCTTGTCTTCGGGTCATCGTAATAATATTTTCCGATAAGATCAAATGGAGGATCCAGTTCTCCGGCTTTATTTTTACGAATAAGATATTGTTTACATATGGTTTCAAAAATCTTTGGAACATATTGTTCCTCAAAGTCCTTTTTAATATAACGGTCAAAGAAAACATCAGAATCCATAACATTCATCTGAGACAGATATCGATAAATGTAGCGATAGTAGAATAATGACAAATTGTCGATAATATAATACCCGGTTTTTCTTTTGTTAGTAGGGTTATTAATTGGAGATTCTTTGATTACCATCTCCATTCGGATTAATTTATCCAGTACATCAACTAGAGTTGGTGAACTGCTCACATGTGATTGCGACAGGATATCATTAAATCTGGAAAAACCCTTAGATAATGCATCAAAAACTTCATTGGCATTTGTAATTCTGGATATTTCAGATTTCAGGTACATGGAAACTTCATTTTCTAATCTAGCTCCAGGAGAAGCAATCAATTCGATGATGTTTTCACGTACGGAAAGTTCAGAATCAATCAATTTGTTGTAGTATGGAATGCCACCAAACACACTATACAACTGTATCTTTTCTTCATCGGAAAAATCCGGATAAAAAAGAGAAGATTCGAAGTAATCCATTGGCTTTAGATCGATTGTCAGATCAACACGGCCAAACAGAGGATTTTCACGCATGAGTAGTGACTTCATGGTATCAACATAAGAACCGCAAAGAATAAGCTTCAGTCTGGAAGTATCTCTATGTTTGTCAATTAATGATTGCAGAATACTATCAATCCCTTTGACATTTTCTCGTAAATAAGGATATTCATCTAATACAAGAATTAGGGATTCATCGGTTGCAGTGTTAAATAAGTAATCTAAAAGCATCTCTATGCCCTGAAAAGCAGGGGTTGGGAAATGAAAGAGTTCACCTACAAGGACAGAAAGGCTGCCAACATTATTTGCTTCTGTGGTCTGCTTGCATTCATAATAGATACTCTTTCCACTATGTTCACGAAGACATTGCTTAATCAATTCACTTTTACCAACCCTTCTCCGGCCATATATTAAGGATATCTGCATTGTGTTTTTTCTTAAATTTCGATTGATTTTATTTCTTTCTGATTCACGACCATAAAAAATCATGTTAACTCGACCTCCTCCGACTCGATTTATATCGAGTTAATTATAGGATAGATAGAAATAGATGTCAAGTTTATTCGGATGAAACCGAGTCGAATAAAACCGAGTAAAATGTGCGTTGGTTTCTTCCGATATAATAATACGACTATATTTTTGTGTTTCATTCCATTTTTTATCCAACACTTTTGGGGGTAAAATTGTATCTATAGTGAAAGGAGGAAATGACATGGACTTTAAAGTCATCTATGAAACATACGTAGATATGGTTTACCGAATATGTTTTACTTACATGAAAAATGTTCCTGATACGGAAGATGCTGTGCAGGAAGTATTTGTGAAACTGCTTCGTCACGGATTACTTTTTGATAATCAAGAACATGTAAAAGCATGGCTAATTGTCACAGCTTCTAATCACTGTAAGAATATGTTGAAATATTGGTGGAGAAAACGAAAAAATCTGGAGGACTATGTGGAAATCATCGGTGATTCACAGATTGTTGTGGATGAGACGATGGAAATGATTCTTAATCTGCCAGTAAAATATAAAACCGTGGTCTATCTCTATTATTATGAAGGATACAACAGTACCCAGATTGGAGAGATGCTAGGAAAACCACCTTCTACAATACGCAGTGACCTGCGCTTAGCAAGAAATATATTAAAGAAAAAGATGGAGGAAGGTTTATGAGAGAACGTATTCAGAATTCCTATAAAAAGATTGCTCCATGTGAGTCAGAAAAAGATAGGATGTTACAAAATATTATGAATAATAAAGAGGAAACAAATATGAGAAAACTTACAAATGTAAGGAAAATTGCAAGTGTAGCAGTAATGGTGCTTTGCTTGTTGGTGGTGTCTGGAACTACCTATGCAGGCGTGAAATGGTATCAGGCAAAACAGATAGCAGAACGTCTGGGTGAAAAGAAATTAGCCAGATATTTTGGAGAAACGAATCCAGTGATAAAAGAAACAGGCGCTTATCGAATTGCTTTTCTGGGTGTTGTCAGCGGAAAGAATATCAGCAGTCAAATGGGGGATGTTAATCAGAAAAAGACTTATGCAGCAGTTGCTGTGGAACGAAAAGATGGACAAGATATGACAGAAGAGGATGTGGTGGTAATCAGTCCTTTTGTGAAGGGCGTGGATCCACAGCTTTTTAATATATATACATTGAATGGTGGTGCGATTTCTACCTATATGGATGGAATATATTATGGAATCGCTGATTGTACGGATCTGGAGATATTTGCAGACAGAGGTGTATACCTTGGTGTGATGGACGGACCCGCGATGAAAAAAGCATATATATTTGATCAGAAAAGTGGTGAAATAACTTCTGATGAAAGCTATAAAGGTTTGAATGCGTTATTTAAAATTCCATTGGATAAAAAGCTGGGAGATGAGAAAAAGGCGCAAGCTTATCTGTCGGGACTTTCAGATCAGTTGGAAAATGATGAGGCAGAGGGTGTTGATGAAACAAATATAGATGACGTTCTTGCCCATGCGACTTATATGGAAGGCTCTAGAAAGGAAGTAAAACCAGATGATGCTGGAATGATTCATTATGTAGATAAAGATACAGGGCTTGATGCTATGGTTCATAAGGAAACCGTTGTGGAGGGCGAAAAGACATATATTATTTCTGAAGATGATAACGGAAAATATGTCTATGTCTTTGAAAAAGAAGAAAATAAGTATTTTGTCAGCGGATATAAAATGAAATACGCATCCTAATTTGCACTTTTTACGGTTTTTCTTACTCTATTTTTGTCTTAAAATATAGTTATAAATAAAGTGATCGAAACATAATCCTTCAGTGAGATAAGAAGAAAGTGGTGAATCGTATGAAGTTATTATTCAAGCAGAGATTTTTTTCTTGGTTTGACAGTTATGATATTTTTGATGAAGCAGGAAATGTTCTTTACACCGTAAAAGGACAACTTGCCTGGGGACATAAATTAGTAATTTATGATGCTGCCGGAAGAGAAGTGGGAATGGTTGTTCAGAAAGTATTAACACTTCTTCCCAAATTTGAAATTTATGAAAATGGTGGTTACCTTGGTTTTATTAGCAAGGAATTTTCCTTCCTCAGACCAAGATACAACATCGATTTCAATGGCTGGCATATCGATGGAACATTTTTAGAATGGGAATACACAATCACAGATCGTAGCGGATATACAGTTGCAGATATCAGCAAAGACATCTGGCACATGACCGATCATTATGTGATTGATGTTAAAAATCCAGAAGATGCATTACACGCATTGATGTTTGTACTTGCCATTGACGCAGAGAAATGTTCTAGAAATAATGGATAAGTGAGAAATTTATTTAAAGCCCTACCTGATTAGGTGGGGCTTTATTCATTATTATATCTTTTTTGAAACTTGTTTATATCATATTACTTAAACAAGTTGACGAAAACTTCTTTAAGTAATGTACATAAACAAGTTGACGAAATCTACCTAGGGCTTATGATTATAATATAGTTCTAATTACAGATGAGCGACAGTTCTCGATTATTAATTCGTACAAAGTAAGGAGTGTGGATCAACATGTTTACGGTAGCAATTGACATTGGTGGAACCAACACACGTGTTGCACTTGTGGATGAGAATTTAAAAATTATAAAAAGAACTCAGTTTTCAACGGATACAACCAATCCGGAACATACTTTGGATGAGATTGTGGAAGTAATTCGTGGATATGGGAATGATATTCAGGCACAGATTACTGGAATCGGAATGTCTTGTCCGGGACCGTTAGACTTGATTCATGGAAAGATTCTGACACCACCAAATCTAACAGGTGGCTGGCACAATTACATGATTACGGATGCGCTCAAGGCCAAAACTGGTCTGCCAGTATATCTTGATAATGATGCAAACTTAGCAGCACTTGCGGAAGCAACCGTTGGCGAGGGGAAAGATTATCGTTATGTGCAGTTTCTGACTATTTCCACAGGGCTCGGTGCTGGTTTTGTCATCGACAAAGAAATCTACTTAGGTGCACATGGCTTTGCAAATGAAGTTGCCAACACAATTATGATTCAGGATGGTCCGTCCCATGGTTCAATTATTCCAGGTGGTGTGGAAGCAATCTGTTCAGGCACGGCAATTGTAGAACGCGCAAAGAAAGCAGGAATTGCTGCTAAGCATGCGGGAGAAGTCAATGATCTAGCTCTTGAAGGTAATGAAAATGCAAAACAGATTATGGATGATGCAAAAAACTATCTTGCCAACTTTGTCGCTTTCATCTATGCATTTGCCGATCCGGAAATCGTAATTTTAGGGGGCTCTGTAGCCATTAAGATTGAAGGGTTCGTAGAAGAAGTAGAAGAATTGGTGAAAACCAAGGTATATCCAAACATGATTCCGTACATTAATATTAGAAAAACAACATTGGATGAAGATTCCGGACTTCTCGGAGGAGGAATTCTTGCGTATCTTAAAAGAGTTATGACGGAAAAGTGATACATGTGGGAAAATTGAAAACTGTGTCACTGAATTTTTGATGAAAAGTATTACACATTGGAAGAATGAAAACTGTGGCACTGAATTTTTGATGAAAAGTATTACACATCGGAAGAATGAAAATTGTGGCACCCCAAATTTGGTCAAAAGTATTACATATAAGAAAATTGAAATTCGTGTCACTAAAATCAGTGCTACAGATTTAGATATTAAAATATGTAATCAAAATTTTCAGAAAATCAGTGCCACAAATTTAGAAACTGAAATTTGTAATCAAAATTTGTTGGAAACTGATACCACAGATTCGGAAATCAAAATTTGTAATCAAATTTAGCAAAAAAATAGTGACACAGATATTAAAATCAAAATCTGTGTCACTGGAATTGCAAAAACGACTTAAAACTCCAGTCGCATCTGATAATCCATCCAGCTTTTTTGTTCTGCTTCTCGGATTACATCTCCTGGCAGCAAGTTGCCGAGAAGGAATGGTGAGTCTGGGTCATGATTTCTTAAATTTTCTTTTGCTAATGCGGCATTGGAATTGGCGTAGCAATATCTGCACAGATGCGCGCAAGTATCATAAGCACCAATGTCAGTGCCTAACAGGCAGGCGCATTCGCCATTTCGTTGATTCATCTTTTTCTTAGGCACATCTAGATAACCGTGCAATGCGGTTTCGTAAGTTTTTACTGTCATACAACCAGAACAATCCGCTCCAAATTTCTCTAAAAAATCGCCTTCGGCGCAAGGTTTAATTACCATATCATAATCAGAAGCAATAGCGATGAATTCTTTTCCTATTGTAATACGGTCTTCCATGGAAACCTCACGGGCAGCAGGAAAATTCCTTCTTACCTTCTGATATAAATCGATAAAACTGATGACACAAGTATGGGTAGAGCCAGCTAAAGCTTTTGCCATACATTCAAAATCTTTGATATGACGACTAACAGTATAAGTTTCATTAATTAGAATCGGATCATATCGCCAGCCCATACTGTCAGGACCAACAATATGAGAAAGATGGATAAAATCTTCCATTACTTTTTCTTTTGCCGGAACATTTGGCTCGATATCACGGCCGTAAGGAGTGATCGTAACGAACCAGTACTGGCCAAAATTCTTTAGCGCATCCATATAAGGAAGCATCGGCGCAGGATTTTTCGTGCAAAAAGCAATCAAATCCACCACATCTGGGGTGAGTTGGTAACGTGTCACCTGCTCTGGATTATACGGATTTCGCACAAGGACAAAACCTTCTTTTATTCGATTGAAAAACCATGTTGAATAGAATGCTGGAATATCGGTTCGCATTCCGGTCTGGATAATCATTAGTCGTTACTCCTTTAAAGCAAATATTTCTCGATCGCCTCTGCAACACCGTCGTGATCATTGTCGGCTACGACCACATCACAAAGAGCTAATACTTCATCTGTGGAATTGCCCATGGCAATTGGAAGTCCGACTGCTTTTAGCATGGCCAGATCATTTCCTGCATCCCCAACTGCGATGCATTCACTCAAATCGATTCCTAAAATATCACATAAATGTCCAAGTCCGGTCGCTTTATTGACTCCGCATGGGGAAATTTCTAAGGATTTTTCTTCGGTAAAGGCAAATGCTACCGGATAGTCTTTCATCTGTTCATAAAGCTTTGCACGGATCTCTGGTGTGGCACAAAAGAAGATGACTTTTTCTAAACTTCCTGCATGTGCATAATAATAAGAAGGAACGTCAGATACTAATGTGTGGTAACGTTCGTATACATCCTTGTAGGCTTCCATCCCGTACTTGTCGATGATTGGCATCTTATCTGCATCCACGACCGTTTTCCCGAAACTGTCATAGTAGAGCATCACATCTTCCGTCTGGCTCATATCAAAAACCTGATGAGCCTGCTCTAGAGTAAGTGAGTCTGTGTGGAGCGATTTTTTATTGATGGCATCATACACGAGGGAACCATTTTCTAATACATAATAAGGGATTCCTGCAATTTCCTTCTCGTAGTCACGAAGTTCATCTACTGAACGCCCAGTGGAAAGGGCTACATATTTTCCGCTGGCTACTGCCTTGGCAATCGCTTCAGCCGTCTTTTGGGAAATGGTTTTGTCTGTTTTAAGAAGCGTGCCATCCATGTCGATGGCGATCAATTTATAGTTACTCATGTTTTGCGATATCCTTTCTACGGCATTTTCCAGTGCTTTTTCGAATGATCAGTTCTGGTTCGTATTCTAATCGAACAATATAGTTGTAGCGGGAACTACGAGCATTCTTTTTCATAGCGATTTTTCGGTGAATTAAGTCTACGGCTTCGATTCCTTTTAAATCGGAAGCATGTTCGATGGTTGTTAAGGAAATCTGCGCCATGGCAGAAAGTGGGATGTTATCAAATCCGCATACAGAGAAATCTCTTGGGATTTTATAGCCCATGTCGGAGAGCGCACACATAATACCAAAGGCGGTCAGGTCATTGTTGCCGACTAAGGCGGTGGAATCCGTTCCTTTCTTTAATAATTTTATGGTCTGATCGTATCCATTTCGATACTCCGCGTTATCCGGAGAATAAAGCTGATAATCTTCCGGGTTGGCATCCATGAGTGTGACCTGATCGGCGGAAAGACCATTTTCTTTAAATGCACTTCGAATCCCTTCAAGACGGTCACTTCGACCAACCTCGTGGCGATGGATTGGGGAAGTGATGTAGGTTACTTTTCTATGACCAAGATCAAGGAGATGACTTCCAACTAAAAAGCCAGGCTTGATTCGGTCAAGTTCGATTGCGTCAAATTTGGACTGCATGGATTTTTCACCGATTGAGATGACTGGGATTTTCTCGGACAGAGCATTTGCCTGGTAAACCATAGCCGGAGGATAGAGGTAAATGACTCCGCACAGGTTCATCTCTTTAAACAAATCGAGATAGTAGGACTCGGTATCGGAGTCGCGAAGGGTTGGGGCAATGAAAATGGAGTAGCCATATTGCTTCGCACGCTCGGAAATGGAGTGGATAACCATGGCGTAGTAATTGTTGGCAAAGGTCGGGCAAATGACCATAATCGTGTTGCTAAGCTCCTGATTGAGCTTTTTATCAGATTTTCGTTTTTTCTCATAGCCAAGTTCGGCAGCAGCACTAAGAACTCGCTGTTTTGTCTCTTCTGAGAAGGATACATTCTTCTTTCCGCTTAAAATCATGGATACAGTGGACTGAGACATCCCGATATGATCGGCTATCATCTTTGTAGTGATTCTCTTTTTCGTTGACATATAAAACCTCTATTACAAAGTTGTTGTCAGTAAAAAGCAATTATAATAAAAAATAAAAATTAATTTTTACGAGTGTTTGAATTAATAAATTCTAATAATATTAATAATATTATAGCGCTGATTAATGGGGAAATCAATGAATATTGTCGTGAAAAACAATATATTTATAAGAAAACGGTTGTTAGAAGTGCAAGAATTTGAAAAGTGATGTTGTGTTTTTGAAGTGCTACAGTATTAATAATTAATAAAAATGATTAAATGTATCTAGTTTTGTACAATCAGACAATTTGACTATCATTTCAAAACATAATATAGTAGATTCATAAGCAGCGCATCTGCAATTTGCACAAGCTTTGCTGGTTTATAACCCGAAAACTAGTAAATGTGCATAATGGTGTGTATTTTTTTGTGATTGGGGGATTGCAAAGGAATAATAGATATGTTGCTGCAGTTAATGAGATAGCGTGATCTCATTAGTAGTACGGGCAGTGACAGGGGTTTATCCCCTGGCATCTGCGCATGAAAAATGTTGCAGTTGGTACAATAGGAGGAAATAAGAAAGTGTATGATGTAGCGATTATCGGTGCTGGAATCACAGGATGTTCCATTGCATACGAATTAGGAAAGTACAATGTAAAAGCAATCGTAATTGAAAAAGAAAACGATGTAGCTGTAGGAACTACAAAAGCTAATAGTGCTATCGTTCATGGTGGTTATGACCCAGAAGTTGGCACAGACATGGCTAAATACAACGTAAAAGGTAACGCATATATTAAAGAATTATGTGGCAAATTAGATGTTGCTTACAAACAGATCGGTGCTTTAGTATGTGCATTTAGTGAAGCAGAAATTGCTCATGTAGAAGAATTAAAAGCTCGTGGCGAAGCTAACGGTGTACCAGGACTTGAAATTTGGGATCAGGCTAAAGTTCGTGAAGCTGAACCAAATATCTCTGATGAAGTTGTTGCAGCTCTTTACTCTCCAACAACAGGTATCGTTTCCCCATGGGAATTAGCATTAGCTTTAGCTGAAACAGCAGCTACAAACGGCGTAGAATTCAAATTCAACGCTCCATGTACAAACATCACAAAAGAAGGCGATGTTTACACAATTGAAACTCCAGCAGGAAACGTAGAAGCTAAATACGTTTGTAACGCAGCTGGTGTTTACGCTGATGTTGTTAATAACTATGTTTGTGAAGAATCCTTCAAGATCTTACCAAACAAAGGTGAATATTACTTATTAGATAAATCTCAGGGAACATTAGTTAACCACGTTATCTTCCAGTGTCCAAATGAAAAAGGTAAAGGTGTATTAGTTTCCCCAACAGTTCATGGCAACTTAATCGTTGGTCCAGACTCTCAGCCATCCGCAGCTGATGACATTTCCACAACAATGGAAGGATTAAATTTTGTTCGTACAACAGCATTAAAATCCGTTCCATCTATCAACTATAGAGAATCTATCCGTAACTTCGCAGGTGTTCGTGCAAGAACAGCAGTTCATGACTTCTTCATCTTCGAAGACAAAGAACAGAAAGGTTTCTTCAATATTTCTGGTATGGCTTCTCCAGGTCTTACATCTGCTCCAGCTATCGCTGTTGACTTAGTTAAGATGATCGAAGCTTCCGGATTAGAATTAGTTGCTAAAGAAAATATTTGTGATACACGTAAAGTAAATCGTTTCAAACATATGACAAATGAAGAAAGAGCTGAAATCGTTAAAGCTAACCCATTATATGGTAAAATCATTTGCCGTTGTGAAACAGTTACAGAAGGTGAAATCGTAGATGCTCTTCACAGACCAATCACTCCAACATCCATCGATGGTATCAAGAGAAGATGTAATGCTGGTATGGGACGTTGCCAGGGCGGATTCTGTGGACCACGTGTTCAGGAAATCATCGCTAGAGAACTTGGTATCGCATTAGCAGATGTTCCTCAGGATCGTGTAGGAACTAAGATCATCACTGGAGAAACAAAAGAAGGAGGAGCAAACTAATGTTATATGATGTAATCGTAGTAGGCGGCGGTCCTGCTGGTTTAGCAGCAGCTCTTGAAGCAAAGAAAAACGGCGCAGAAAGTATTTTAATTATTGAACGTGACGCTGAATTAGGTGGTATCTTAAATCAGTGTATCCATAACGGATTTGGTCTTCATACTTTCAAAGAAGAATTAACAGGTCCTGAATACGCAGACAAATATATCAAGATGTTACCAGGTACAGGCATCGAAGTTATGCTTAACACAATGGTATTAGAAATCACTCCAGACAAAACTGTATGGTGCATGAATAAAGAACAGGGTTACATGAACATCGCTGCTAAAGCTATCGTTTTAGGTATGGGATGTCGTGAAAGAACTCGTGGTGCTATCGCAGTTCCTGGCGATCGTCCAGCTGGTGTATTCTCCGCTGGTGCAGCTCAGAGATATGTAAATATCGAAGGTTACATGGTAGGTAAGAAAGTTCTTATCTTAGGTTCTGGTGATATCGGTCTTATCATGGCTCGTCGTATGAGTTTAGAAGGCGCTGAAGTATTAGCATGTGTAGAATTATGTCCATATTCTAACGGTCTTAACCGTAACATCGTTCAGTGCTTACATGACTACAATATTCCTCTTTACTTATCTCATACAATTACAGACATCAAAGGTAAAGACCGTGTTGAATCTGTAACAATCATGAAAGTAAATGATGATACAAAACAGCCTATCCCAGGTACAGAAATCGTATTTGATGTAGATACAGTATTATTATCCGTAGGTTTAATTCCTGAAAACGAATTATCCCGTGGTGTAGGCCTTGACATGGACCCAAGAACAAGCGGCCCTGTAGTTTATGAAAACATGGAAACATCCATCGAAGGTATCTTCGCATCTGGTAACGTACTTCACGTACATGACTTAGTAGACTTCGTATCTGCTGAATCCGCAAAAGCTGGTGCAGCAGCTGCAGAATACGTTAAGAATGGTGAAGCTGATGGAACAGGCACAATCGCTGTTAAAGCTGGCCCTGGTGCTAACGCAATCATCCCTCAGAAGATCCGTCCTGCAAACGTAGACAAATCTGTTGAAATCGCTTTCCGTCCAATGGCAGTTACACAGAATTCCGTAATCAAAATCATGTCTGGTGACAAAGTTATCTCCCAGTTCAAGAGAGCTCACATGGTACCAGCTGAAATGGAAAAAGTTGTATTAGCTAAAGCATTCTTTGACAAGATTGAAAACAACGAAGTAACAATCACAGTTGAAGCTTAATTTGGAAGGAGAAAAAAATGACAGAACTTATTTGTATTGTATGTCCTAACGGATGTCATTTAAATGTTGATGAAGAAAACGGTTACGCAGTAACTGGTAACAAATGTCCACGTGGTGTTGACTATGGTAAAAAAGAATTAACAGCACCTACACGTACAATCACATCTACAGTACGTATCAACGGCAAAACAGCTAGACGTGTTCCTTGCAAAACTTCTGCAGACTTCCCTAAAGGAAAAATCTTCGAAGTTATGGCTGAATTAGACAAAGTTGATGCAGTAGCACCTATCAAAGTTGGTGACGTTATCATTGAAAACGTATGCGGACTTGGCGTAGACATCGTTGCAGCTAAAGATATCGACTAATTATCAGATATAATTTAAAGTAATAACAGACCCTGGTCAGATTTTTCTGACCAGGGTTTTTTGTTGTTAAATAAAAATGTGTGATTATACAATTTTTGGAAAATCAAAACTACAAAATGTGAATTGATTGTGATATAATACTTCTTTAGTAATAATCCTTAACAATAACAAGAAGAAAGTATAAGTAAAGAAAGGAAGAACAAGATGAGGGGATTTAAAAAATTAGTGATTCTGGTTTTAGTTATGGCAATGATGGCTCAGACTTATATACCAACTCTTGGTGTACAGAGCACATTTGCGAAAGAAACAGATAATCAGGGACCAAGCGTTGTAAAAGACGGCGAAAACAAATATGTTGTAAATGCAGACGGAAGCTTATTTACCGGTGTTTATAATGATTACTGCTATAAGGATGGTGTGAAGTATATTAATTCCAGCCTTAAATCTGCAAAGAATATTTCCAACTATTCCAAAAAGAAAAAAACAATCAAGTATTTTACTCTTAAAGTAGATGGAAAAACATATGCATTTAATGAAAAGGGAAAAGTATATAAGAAGACAATCATTGGAAACTATTTCTTTGACGAAACAGGGATCCGATGTAATGATGAAGTAGTTAAGAACGCAGTTCGCTTTGTATTAAACCATGGCGGAAAGAATAACAGCAGAGCTTCTAAATTAAAGAAGTGCTTTAATTACTTATCCAGCAGAAAACATTATTCTCATGATACAGACCATACAGCAAAATTAGCTACAACCTCCGGTTTACCAAAGGCAGCGAATAAATTTTTAAAGAAAGCAAATTCCGGTAAAGGGAATTGTTTCGGATGGGCTTCAGCTTTTGCATATATTGGTAAAGTATTAGGATATGATGTTAAGGTTTGCAAAGGTACGACTCGTTTAGTAAGTGGCGGATACGGACCACACGGTTGGACATATATTAAGTATAGTGGCAGCTATAAGGTATGTGACCCTAACATGAATTATAAGAAAAATTGTTGGATGAAGTCTTACAAATCTTATCCATTCTCTCTTGGAAAATCCAAGACTTACTTCAAGCTAAAAATTAAGAATGGCAAGGCTTCCTGGTCAAAATAGTATAAAATATTGGAAGGAGATGTGTCAGCTGGTGAAAATACCAGCTGACACATATTTGATTTATGGTATTTAGTTCATTTGTTTTTATTTGTATATTTCTTCCGGCAGCATTTGTTTTAGACAGAATTATGCCAAATGTAAAGCTGAAGAACCTGGTATTAATGGTTTTAAGTGTTCTATTTTATGCATATGGCGAAATGTTTTATGTTCTTTTGATGATTCTGTCTTCCATCATCAATTATGCAGGAGCATTGTTGATCGACAAAGGCCAGAAGAAAAAATTATTTTTAGGATTAACCGTTATTATAGATCTCGGAATTTTATGTGTTTTTAAATATACAGGATTCATTATTGAAACCTTGAATTCGTTTATCTCTTATGGTTTTCACGTACCAGAGATTGCATTGCCGATTGGTATTTCCTTCTTTACCTTCCAGGCATTGTCCTACGTAGTGGATGTATACCGAGGAGAGGTGGAAGTTCAGAAAAATTATGGAAATGTATTATTATATATTTCTTTCTTCCCACAGTTAATTGCGGGTCCAATCGTAAAATATCATGATATTAACAAACAGATTGCAGACAGAGAAGAAACCTCTGAGCTAACAGCAAAGGGTTTTCGAAGATTTATCGTTGGTCTTAGCAAGAAGGTCTTGATTGCCAATACAATGGGTGGTATTGCAGATATTATTTTTAACATGACTGCTGCAAGCATCAATTTACCACTTGCATGGCTGGGCGCTGTTGCCTATGCATTCCAGATTTTCTATGACTTCAGTGGTTATAGTGATATGGCGATTGGTCTTGGATGGATCTTCGGATTCCGCATCAAGGAAAACTTCTTGCATCCATATGGTGCATCAAGCATCAAGGATTTCTGGAGAAAATGGCACGTCTCCCTTTCCACCTGGTTTAAGGATTATGTATACATCCCATTAGGCGGAAATCGTAAGGGAAAAGGACGAACAGTCATCAATAAATTTATCGTATTTTTCCTTACCGGTTTATGGCATGGTGCAGCATGGACCTTTGTATTATGGGGACTTTATCATGGAGCATTTTTAATGCTTGAGGAAGTGATCCCTGCATTACAGAAGCTTCCAAAGCTGATTGGAAACATTTACAGCTTGATCGTAGTGGTAGTTGGATTTGTCATCTTCCGTGCAGAATCCATTGGACAGGCAGGAATGATGATCGCAAAGATGTTTACTGGCATGGGTGCGAATGCTGAAGCGGCAACAACAATCAGCTACCTTTTAAATCCATGGAATGTATGTATCCTGATTGTGGCATTCTTATTTATGGCACCAGTTCAGTCGGTATTATCAAAAACAAATATAAAAGAAAATGGTATCGTCGATAAGCTTACCTATGTTGTGGTAATTGTCTTATTTGCATGGTGTATGCTCAGATTATCTGCAAGCACCTACAATCCATTTATCTATTTCAGATTCTAGAAGGGAGGATACATATGAAAAATTTAAGTAGTAAAATCTTTATTCTTGTATGTTTATTAATATGTATACTTCCATCCTGTGGACTTTTCATTTTCTCAAGTGGATCAGCAACAAAAGAAGAGAAAATGACGATTCCTGCGTTTAAAACAGAGGAAGGCAAGGTAAATAAAAGCTATTTTTCTGAATTGGGAGATTATTTTGCAAAATCATTTGCACTTCGTACTCAGTTTATTGATACGGATGCTAAAATTCAAGGAGATGTATTTAAGGTGTCCAATAACGATGGTGTCATAAAGGGCGAAGACGGATGGCTATATTATGCTTCGTCTGTGGACGATTATCTTGGGGAAAATACTCTTTCTGAGCGTGGTATCTACAATGTGGTAAATAATTTAAATCTTTTACAGGAATATGTAGAAGGTCGTGGCGCTGAGTTTTATTTTACCGTGGCACCAAATAAGAACTCCTTGTATGGAGAGAATATGCCGGATTATGCCCAGAAGAAAACAGGCGCAAAGAATAATTTTGCCTTACTTCAGGAAGAAATTGAAAAAACAAAGGATGTAAATTACATTGATTTATATAACACCTTTAAACAACAACCGGAAATTCTTTATTTAAAGAGAGATTCCCACTGGAATAATAAAGGTGCTGTACTTGCATATAATACCATCTTAAATAAGATGGGAATCAATCATGATTCTATGGAGACCACAAAGGCAGTCCGTGAAAAGAACTATGTGGGCGATTTAAGTGATATGCTTTATCCGGAATCATCTGCTAATAACGATGCATATCTCGAGTGGAATTATGATTATCAATATGAAGACAATGTAAAGTATACAGGTGGCTCTGATGATCTAACCGAATCATGGCTTACAACAGAAAATAAAAAGGGAGATCATTCTTTACTCATGTTTCGTGATTCCTTCGGTAATACCTTAATTCCATTGCTTTCTAATGTATTTGGCAAGGGCTATTATTCTAAGGCTGCCAACTATAATATTGAAGAGTTGATGGATCAGTATCAGCCGGAATACGTTCTCGCGGAAAAAGTAGAGCGAAATATTCGTGAATATGGAGTTTCTCCATCGGTTATGTCTGCACCAGAGCGTGAATTAGACGAGCATGTAACAATAAAAGATGGTAAATCGGAGATTGCTGTCGAATTTGAAGAAAGCTATACAGACGATGCATACTATGAAGTCAGAGGTGAGTGTGAATGCAAATGCTTAGAAGTAGATTCTGATATTTATATTGGTATCACCCAGAACGGAACTACAAAGTATTACGAAGCATTTACCTTGACAACGGAATCGGGAAGCGATCGTGGATTTTTGATGTATCTGAAGAAGAATCAGATTACAGAAGATGAAGTGGTCATCGATGTTCTTGTGAAAAATGGAGACAGTTTCACAAAAATCGCATCCGAAAAGCATGGATTATAGGAAGGAGGAAGAATGATATGAAAAACAGGATGATGAAATTCTTCTCTCTTATGATCGTGATGGTGGCTGTGCTAGCTGCACTTACGGGCTGCAAAAAAAGCGAAACGGCTACCGACAGTGTTAAGGTTGAAGATGGATATGTGGAAACAATCGTAAAGATGGATCATGATATGAGTGTGGAAGAGGTTCTTAAGGAAGCAGAGATTACTCTTGGCGAAAAAGATGAGGTGACGCCTGCACTTAACGAAACCGTGAAGAAGGACGATACCATTTCCATCGTTCGTTATGCAAATGTTACCGTAAAGGCGGACAAAAAAGAGTATCAGGTGAATGCTTTAGGCGGTCGTGTTAAGGATGCTCTTAAGGAAGCAGGTATCACATTAGGAAAAAATGATGTGGTCAATCATGATGAAAAGGCATATTTAACCGAAGGCATGGAGTTATCTGTCACTAGAATGAGTCAGGTTACATTTGTTGCGGATGGAAAGACGAAAAATATGCTTACGGAAGCAGAAACGGTTAAGGATTTTCTTGCAGATCAGAATGTAAAGGTGGGCAAAGATGACCGTCTGTCCATGAAAGAAAGCGATAAGCTTACCGATGGATCAAAGCTTGTTTTAAAACGAGTTACTTATAAAGAAAAAACGGTAACGGAATCCATTCCTTATTCCACAAGCTATCGTACAAACAGAAGCATGAATTCTGGCACTTCGAGAGTGACAAGAAGCGGAGTAAACGGCCAGAAGAAAGTTAAATACCGCATTTGTTATGTGGATGGAAAGGAAGAGTCGAAGAAACAGATTTCCAGTTCTGTGATTAAAAATCCACAGAACCGAGTGATTGTTCGTGGTACGAAACCATCGAAACGTATCGTAAAGAAATGGAAAGAAGTAGAATGTGACGGAACAGTCATCTGGCATATCAAATACAGTGATGGAACCACAAAAATTTATTATCGATAAGTTGTTGTAAATAAAATAAGAATAAATCGGAATACATAATTACATAAAAGCTGGAGGTGGAAATAGTGGATTTAAAAGTTGGTGAAGTAATTAAGATGAAAAAGCCTCATCCATGTGGCTGCAATGAGTGGAAGATTCTGCGTACAGGCATTGATTTTCGCTTGGAATGTGCAGGCTGTGGAAGACAGGTCATGGTAACAAGAAAAAATGTGGAAAAGAACTTCCGCGGATATATAGAAAAGTAGAATAATGATGTGAATACGTTATAAAAAGAAGGCAGCAAGAAAATTGCTGCCTTTCATTATTTCGTATAATATCCCATTTCAGAGAAAATGGCTTTGGTTTCGACAACTTCCTGCTTAATCTTTTCATAATCCTTAGTTGCAAGTCCCATAAACAAAGCATCGATAATAATGGACTGGACGGTAAAGGATGTTTGAGAGATAAGTCGCAGGTTGTTTTCTGTGATAGAAGTAAACAGCGTTACAGTTGCCTTCTCCGCCAGTTTGTGGTTGCCAAATTGGGTAATGAGAAGAATATCGGCACCACGGTCGTGAGCAAGCTGAATATACTGCTGGTTGGCTTCCGATTTACCCAGGGCAGTAAAGCAGATGAAAATGTCTCCCTCGCCGATTAAAGTCAAAGATTCTAAGCGTAAGTGTGGATCATCGTAGAAGATGGACTGGATGCCAAGTCTCATCAGTTTTACCTGCATCTCTTTCGCAAGGATTGAGCTGGTTCCAAGACCATTGAGATAGATCTTCTTTCCATTGATGGCTGCCTGGTGAATGAGATTCACGGCTTGTTCGAGAGCTACTGGATCTAAGGTTTTTGCGGTGCTTTCGATGGATGCTACGGTAAATGCTGCCAGCTTCTTGTAGATATCATGAGTGGAGTCGGATTTTTTTATATCCGTTGGGGTTGGAAAGTTTTTGTCTGCAGCTAAATCTGCGGATAATTGAAGTTTTAAATCCGTATAACCGTCCATATCGATTTTTTTGGCAAATCGAATGACAGCAGCTTCGCTTACATCACTTGCTTTTGCAAGTGCCTTGGTGGACATGGATACCACGTCGGCAGGATTCTTCATAATATAGTCAGCCAGTCGCTTATCTGTATCTGATAAGAATGGTAGGGATGATTCAATTCTGGATAATAAATTTACAGTAGACATAAGGGTTCTCCTGATTATTTTCGTTTATTCTATTTCAATTATAAATTATGGCATTTCATAAAACAACAACTGCGTGAAATTTTATTTCATAAATTTGTGAAAATGCTTGAAATTAAATTTTATTTATGTTACAGTGAAAGTGTAATAAAATTTCACACAAACCGATACGCAATGAAATAAATGAAGATATGGAGGTAGCAATATGAAGTTAATTTGTTGTAAAGATTATGAAGATATGAGTAAACACGTGGCGCAGGATATTTTAGCTGAAGTAAAAGCGAATCCTGAAATTGTATTAGGTCTTGCAACTGGTTCTACCCCGGAAGGATGCTATAAATATATGGTAGAAGCTTATGAAGCCGGAGAAGCTGATTTTTCTAAAGTAAGCAGCGTAAACTTAGATGAATATGTAGGACTCGGCCCAGATGATGATCAGGGATACCGTTACTTTATGAATAAACACTTATTTGATCATGTAAATATTGATAAAGCCAATACTTATGTGCCAAATGGTCTTGCCAAAACTTCCGAGGAAGCATGTGCAGAACATGAAGCGAATATCGAAAAGCTTGGCGGTATTGATGTTCAACTTTTAGGACTTGGTGGAAATGGTCACATCGGCTTTAATGAACCTGGGGAAAGCTTTGTGAAAGGTACACATATCGTAGATTTAACACCAGGAACAATTGAAGCGAATGCAAGATTTTTTGAAAGCATTGACGATGTTCCGAAACAGGCATATTCTATGGGTGTAGGTAATATTTTGGATGCGCAGAAGGTCATTCTTGCCGTTTCCGGAACACGAAAAGCACAGGCGCTATATGAAGTGATTTACGGAAGCATTTGTCCGAAAGTGCAGGGGAGTATCCTTCAGCTTCATAAGAATGTAGTAATTTACGCAGATGAAGAAGCATTAAGCGTAATTAGAGAAAAGGGGCTGCTTTAAAATGATTATAAAGAACGGATTGGTTTTTACGGACCAGGGAAGATTTGAATGTAAGGATCTGTATGTAGAAGAAGGCAGATTTGTAGCTGCAAAAGCAGAAGTAAGCAATCAGACAGAAATTGATGCAACCGGATGCAAGGTAATTCCGGGGATGGTGGATGTACACAGCCATGGGGCTGCCGGATATGATTTTGGTGATGCAACACCAGAAGGTTTAGAAGCAATTCTTACTTATGAAAGGGAACACGGGATTACTTCTTACTGTCCAACATCGATGACCGTATCAAAAGAAGAATTATGTACCATTTTCCCGACTATTTTTCAAATTGATCAGAACAAAAAGCTTGCAAAAATTGCAGGAATCCATATGGAAGGACCATTTATCGCCCCAGCTAAGAAAGGTGCGCAGAATGAGATTTATATTAAGCCAGCCAATAAAGCATTTTTTGAAGAATGTCAGGAAGCAGCGGGTGGAATGATCAAAGTGATCACCATGGCACCAGAAGAGGGTGCGAATATGGATTTTGTTCGTGAGATGAAGGATCAGGTGCATATCTCGTTAGGACACACCTGCGCGAATTATGAAACCGCTAAGGAAGCATTTGCCGCAGGAGCAGATCACGTCACACATTGTTTTAATGCTATGCAGCCACTCAACCACCGTGAACCGGGGCTTGTTGGGGCAGCGATGGAAGATGATCACGCAATGATTGAGATTATCAGTGATGGTGTGCATATTCATCCGGCAATGATTAAGATGATGTTTGATCATGTGGGGCCGGAACGTATGGTATTGATCAGTGATTCTCTTTCCGCAACGGGCGTGGCTAATGGAATGTATGAATTTGGTGGACAGCCATTTATCGTAAAAGATGGCAAGGGAACGCTTCTTGACGGCACGATTGCAGGATCTACGACCAATCTTTTTGAATGCATGAAGAGGGCGATGGAGTTTGGGGTGCCAGAAGAATGGGCTATCCTTGCTGCAACAAGAAATCCTGCAAAATCCATTGGGGTTTATGATCAGGTAGGTTCTATTGCTCCTGGTAAGGCGGCAGATTTCTTAATTGTCAGTGAAAATTATGAATTAAAAGAAGTCTTTGTAGATGGCGTAAATTAGCCGTTTTGTTCAGAAAAAAATACTTGATATTGCATATTTCATATGCTAAAATCTGAAATTGTGATAACATATTAATTCCTTGCTCATTCACATGAGGAATGGGCCATACAGACCAGAAGGAGGTGCAACTATGGGTAAATATGAATTAGCATTAGTTGTAAACGCAAAGATCGAAGACGACGCTAGAGCAGAAGTTGTAGGCAAGATCAAAGCAATGATCGAAGGTTATAACGGTGTAATCACTAACGTTGATGAATGGGGTAAGAAAAAATTAGCTTACGAAATTCAGAAGATGAAAGAAGGATATTACTACTTCATCCAGTTCGACGCAGCTACAACAGTACCAGCTGAATTAGAAGCTAGACTTCGTATTAACGAAAACGTACTGCGTTTCTTATGCTTAAAACAGGAAGCATAAGACAGAGGAGGAATCCACATGAATAAAGTCGTATTAATGGGACGTCTCACAAGAGATCCTAACGTAAGATACTCTCAGGGAGATCGACCAATGGCAGTTGCAAGATATACTCTTGCAGTAGATCGACGATTCAGAAGAGAAGGCGAACCTGATGCAGATTTCATTGGCTGCGTAGCATTTGGCAGACAGGGAGAATTTGCAGAAAAGTACTTAAAACAGGGTACAAAAATCGCCATCACAGGTAGAATTCAGACAGGTAGCTATATCGGTAAAGACGGAAACAGAGTTTACACAACAGACGTAATTGTAGAAGAACAGGAATTTGCTGAAAGCAAAGCATCCCAGAATCAGTACCAGGCTTCTAACCAGGGCAACTTTGGTGGAGCAGGTAACTACAATGGCGGTGGAAACTTTGGTGGTTTTGAACCAGCTGGCAAACCAGCACCAAGCGCAGCAGCAGGTGACGGTTTCATGAGCATTCCGGACGGAATCGAAGAAGAGTTACCATTTAGTTAAGATTTTAGGAGGTAATATCAATGGCTTACAATAGAGGCGACGGCGCTAGAAGACGCGGCGGAAGAAGAAGACGTAAAGTTTGTATTTTCTGCGTAGACAAGAATGCAGTAATCGATTACAAAGATACAAACAAATTAAAGAGATACGTATCTGAAAGAGGTAAAATCTTACCTCGTCGTATTACAGGAACATGTGCTAAACACCAGAGAGCTTTAACAGTAGCGATCAAACGTGCTAGACACTTATCCTTAATGCCATACGTAGCTGAATAATCAGTCGTATCATTAGATAATCACAAAAGAACGAACCCTTCGGTTAGAGATAACCGGAGGGTTTTTTTATATACCAAAAAGTTACCACTGGTAAATAATTAGCTTGACATCATGGTTTACCACTGGTATACTGTAATCAGAAACAGGAAAAAGTGTTGATTATAGTATTTGTAGTGAAGGAGTCGGAATTATGAGTAAAAGTATCGTATTAACATGTTGTGGACACAGTGAATTAGGAACAATCGACCGTTTATTAAATGGGGAAAACAAACCCAAAATGCTGATCGTAGCAGATACAAAAGAATCTAGCTTAGAACGTGCGAAGAAGATGTTTCCAATTGATTACGCGGTAGAACGTGGTGTATTATTGATGTATGTAGATACCAGTGATCAGAAAAATACAGAAGAGTATTTATTTGATTTATCCGATGGAACAGGTTTTGATGACGTATACGTATTTGAAACAATCCGTTACTCTATGGATATGGCGAAAAAGATTTTAAGCAAGGATGGACAGATTCACTATTTCTGTAAGGAATCCTAATTTAGGGGATTGAAATCTAAATTGTAGATTGAATCATCCTTAATTTTGAATCACATCATGCCATAGGAAAGATCGGATATAAAAAGATGCAGAAAGGACACGCCTATGAGACATGAAACGATTTATTTGCGCGAAGGAAGAACGGATGTAAAGCTTACCACTTACATTATTGACGATTCCTTCGAAATCTTAAATGGAAGAAAAAGACCAGCGGTAATCATTTGCCCGGGAGGCGGCTACTGGCTAACCTCTGATCGTGAAGGGGAACCGGTTGCGTTGGCATTTTTAAGAATGGGATATCATGCATTCGTGCTCGACTACTCTGTGTATGGAAGAGATGCTCTTACTATGACACCTGAGACTATGCCGGTTCGAGAAGAAAGCCTGTATCCAAATGCAATGTGCGATTTAGGCGCAGCAGTATTGATGTTAAAAGATCATGCGGATGAATGGCTCGTGGATCCAGACCGAATTGCAGTATGTGGATTTTCCGCAGGGGGTCATCTATGTGCAACCTATGCGACGAACTGGACGAAACCAGTATTATCCGATTATTTCAATAGACCGAAGGGAGATTTCAAGGTTGCGGCCTGCGTTTTAGGATATACTGTATTTGATATGCTTTGGAATTATGAGCAGAATGGTAGTAAGGACGATATGATTTCCATTGCGCTTGTAGGCAATAATCCGTCTAGAAAGCTGCTTGAAGAAGTAAGTCCGAACCGAAACGTAGATGAGAATACGCCGCCAATGTTTATCTGGGCGACTTCAGAGGATGCAATTGTGCCAGTTCAGCACAGTATGATGATGGCGATCGCTTTAGCCGAAAAGAACATTCCATTTGACCTGCATATCTTTGAAGAAGGACCACACGGAACCGCACTTTCCGATATGACAACCGCAGAAGCCTGCGACATGATCCTGCCGGATGCAAAAAAATGGTGCGCTCTTTGTGATGCGTGGCTGCAGAAGCGATTTTTCCTTCCATTGCCGGCAAAACTAGGAGAACCAAATCAGTATTAATAGAATTTTTCAGGGGGTATTGCACTAAATTACTTAGTGCAATACCCCCTTCTTTCTTTGTATTCTTTGTGGATGAAAAGATTGTATGATAACTGCCGATGTAAGCGCTCATTTTTAATTATTTTATTGAAATGAGTATATGAAAAAGACAGCGATACCTCTTATTATTGTTATATTTTGAAATGAGTATATGCTTTTTTTCAGACTACCTCTTTTGTTTTTTTTATAATAAATGAGTATATAAAAATCAGGGAAATGAGTTATAAAGTATATTTTGGCCCCAATTCACAAGTGATTCATGGGTATTAGTGTTGTTTTGGCCCAGAGTAGTACCTCTTATAGAAATAAATTCTTTGTAAGAGGTACAAGATGAAATTTCGTATACTCATTTTGGCAATATTTAGTATGAAAGAGGATTGTTCCGTTAAAGCAATACCTCTTTTGAATTTTTACAATATTAAAAGAGCGTGTATCGGGGCGACGCCAGATCTAAAGAGCGTGTATCGGGGCAACGCCAGACTGAAATCCACCCTATCTCTTACATCTTCCACTTGATTTTCTTACAATGAGCTTTGGATCATACTCCATTCGTGTGGTAAAGGTACTCTCGCTGGCATTTTTTCGGCTCTGGATCTTTCGGTCGATGATGTCAACGGCCTGATGCCCCTTGCTGATCGTGGAATGCTCGATTGTAGTCAGCGCAATCTGCGGCATTGCAGAGAGAGGAAGATTATCAAAACCACATACAGAGTAATCATTAGGAATACGATAGCCTAAATCACTTAATGCCGCCATAATGCCATAAGCGGTTGTATCATTATAGCCGATAAAAGCAGTGGATTCAGAATGATTTTCGATTGCCTGAACTGTCAGTCGATAACCGTTTTCATACTCCTGCTGCTGAGAAGGCAGAAGGTGGTAGGCGGTTTTTGACAGAGAAAGCAATTCTAAATTCTCTTCCGCAATTCCATGGTCCGCTAACGCATTACGAAGCCCCTGGATACGAAAATCCCTGTTCATTCGGTTGGCAGAATGTGGAGAAGCGATAAATGTGATATGAGTGTGGCCAAGCTCGATCAAATGCTCCCCGAGCATGTAAGCAGGCCAGATATTATTTAATTCCACGCAGTCGAAACGACAATTTGATGGATTATCCCCGATTAATACACAAGGTATCTCGCGGGAGAGCTTATTCGCAACGCCCATTTTCGCAGGAGAACTCAAGAAAATGATTCCGGCGAGGTTGAAACGTTCTAAAAGTTCCATATATTCTGCTTCGAGACTGTCATCTCTAAGGGTTGTTGTTATAAAAGTCGTATACCCTTTTTCTTTTGCTCTCGTTGTGATGGCATGAGAGAGCTGGTTATAGTAGGTGTTTGTATAACTTGGTGAAATGATTACGATGGTGGAAGAAAGATTGTGGTCCTTTTTCTTTATGCCTGCTTTAGGTTTTTGATAGCCAAGCTTTTTGGCAGCTTCTTCTACAATACTGATCGTATCCGGACTAAAAGAGACCCCTGGCTTTTTGCTTAAGACCATAGATACGGTAGACTGAGAAAGCCCGGTGTATTCGGCAATGTCTCTGGTTGTGATTTTGTTTCGTTTTCCCATAAAGATATCCCCTTTGCGATACTTCCACGACTCACTTCTTCGAGTTTGAAGTGGAAGCGTTGCAGCTAAATATTTTTTTGATTTATTTTGATTAATAACGATTATTAATCAAAATTATTGTTTGATTAATTTGATTATATATAACAAATCCCTTTGTATCAAGGTTTTTGGAAAATGTCATCAAAAAATACAGACAAAAAAACGGTATTTATCTATTAATCAAAAAAATGATTAATTAAATAATCACTACAAATGGCTAAAATAAGCCATTTGTGAAGTTTGACAAGGTAATAAATATATGATTATATAAATACATAGTAACTAACAATGATACAAGAGACGGGCTCTTGTTAAAGAAACATTCCCCCAAATGTTTTAAGTTATACTAAATTATTATAAAAGAAGGAGATTTATAATGAGCGTTATTACATTTATTTGTGCAGGTCAGATGAACTCTGCAATTACTTTTCCAGCTTTTGAAAATGGCCACGAAGTTAGATTAGTAGGTTCCCCACTTGATGCAGACATCATCACTGGCTTAAAGAAAGACAATTTCCACATCACATTAAAGAGAACATTACACGACGGAATCAAATACTACTACTATGAAGAATTAGCAGAAGCTTTAGTAGGCGCTGACTTAATCTTAGGTGGTGTTTCTTCCTTCGGTTTAGATTGGTTCTGTGACGAAATCCTTCCAGTTATCCCAGAAGAAGTACCTTTATTAACAGTAACAAAAGGTATGGTTGATTTAGATGACGGTACATTAGTACCTTACCCAACAATCTTCGCTGAAAGACAGCCAGAAGGTAAAAACATCAACTTCAACGCTATCGGTGGTCCATGTACATCTTACGAATTAGCAGATCATGATGACTCTCACGTAGCATTCTGTGGTAAATCTATGGAAACATTAGAATGGATCAGAGAACAGTTAGAAACAGATTACTATCACATTTCCTTATCTACAGACGTTGTAGGTGTTGAATGTGCAGTAGCTATGAAGAACGCTTACGCTTTAGCAGTTACTTTAGCAGTAGGTTTAGCTGAAAAACGTGATGGCAAGATCGGTGCTGTTCATTACAACTCTCAGGCAGCTTTATTTGGCCAGAGTATCAAAGAAATGACACAGTTACTTGAACTCATCAACGGTGGCCCAGAAAACATCGTTCACGGTGGTGGTGACTTATTCGTAACAGTATTCGGTGGTAGAACACGTAGAATCGGTACATTACTTGGCCGTGGTCTTACATTCCAGGAAGCTATGGATGAACTTGCAGGCGTAACACTTGAATCTATCGTTATCGCTACTAGAACAGCTCGTGCAGTTCGTAAATTAGCTGAAAGAGGCGTTGTATCCTTAGATGATTATCCATTATTAATGCATGTAGATGCAATCATCAACGAAGGCGCTGAAGTTAACATTCCTTGGAAGAAATTCAGAATGTATGTAAAATAATCAATACGATTATTCACATAAATTAAATAAGCTCCCAAAATATCATTAATATAATGAGTTTCACTTAGCGGAAGAGGCAGACATTGCGGGTCTGCCTCTTTTGCTTTTGCACTTTTTTACGATAAATGCTATAATATAATTTACTTTAGTGTGGAAAATTATAATTATATGTAATGAATGGAGAGTTTTTTGTGAACAAATTCAGTACAAATAGAAATAGTCTTAATCGATATATGATCATTCCTGTTATCATGAGTGTGGTTATGGTGATCCTTACCGCAATTATGTTGACGATCAGCATCAAGGCAGCATTTCTTTGCATGATGGTTGCTATAGTATTTATCGGCATATGCTTATATGGTTTTCTTGTTCTTCGAAAAGAAATTTTAGAGGACATCGTAAACTATAGTATGGATATGGATATTGTGCAGAAGAAGACTGTAAAGCATCTTCCAATTCCATATGCTATGACCGATCAATCCGGATTTATCGTCTGGTCCAATGAAGAATTTGCAAAATTAGCAGGACAGAACGGGAAAAAGATGAACATGATTAATGACATTTTCCCGGAATTAGGAAAAAAGGTGATGGATACGGAAGTAGACCGCCTGACCAGACAGATTCATGTAAAGATGAAGGTCAACGCAAGAACCGATGAGGTGAGTACGACTACTTATCGTGTAGAAATCCGAAGAGTACGTCTCCAGGAAACAATTACGGATGAGAATGGAGAATTTACAACAGAAGAGCTTCGTCGCATCAATGATGAGAATGCGATGCTCATCTTTTACTTCTTTGACGAAACAATCATACGTCGATTCCGTCGTCAGATTGATAAACAGAAGCTCGTAGCCGGACTTATTTACATCGATAACTATGAAGAAGTTCTTGAAAAATCGGATGAAGTAAAGCATTCGATGCTGACAACTTTAGTAGATCGTCGAATTAACAAAACCATTAGTAACTTAGATGGTATTGTGAAAAAAATAGAAAAAGATAAATATCTCGTATTCTTCCAACAGAAATATTTAGAAAAGCTGATTGATACCAAGTTTGGAATTTTAGATGATATCAAAAATATCAACGTAGGCAATGAGATGGCGATGACGTTAAGTATTGCAATTGCAGCCGGACAGGATAGTTATTCCGAGGCTTATGAAAATGCCAGCCAGATGATGGATTTAGCTCTCGGACGAGGCGGCGACCAGGCAGTTGTAAAAAATGGCGAAGACATTTCATATTATGGTGGTAAGTCTCAGGCGGTAGAAAAGAACACGCGTGTAAAGGCTCGAGTAAAAGCCCATGCCTTGACGGAAATTATGGAATCGCGCGAACGCATTTTCATTATGGGGCATAAGATTCCAGATACAGACAGCGTTGGTGCCGCAATCGGTATTTATCGTATGGCGAAGAGCCTGGGCAAACAGGTATACATCGTTTTAGATGAGGAAAGTATTTCTGTCAGACAGCTTCTTGCTAAGGTCAAAGCGGATAAAGAATATGATCCTGATATGTTTATTGGAAGCGAGCGAGCGCTTTCTCAGGCGAAGGATAAGGAATGTCTGTTAGTCGTTGTTGACGTTAACCGACCAAGTTATACAGAATGTCCGGAACTTTTGAAAAAGCTTCACAGCGTGGTTGTAATTGACCATCATCGTCAGATGCAGGATACCATTAAGCATGCAACCCTTTCTTACATTGAACCATACGCATCTTCTGCGTGTGAATTAGTTGCAGAGATTTTACAATATGTAAATACAAAACCGAAATTACGAATGGTAGAAGCGGATGCCATGTACTCCGGTATTTTAATTGATACGAATAACTTTGTTGTACAGACCGGTGTACGAACCTTTGAAGCGGCAGCATTTTTACGACGAAACGGTGCGGATGTAACCCGAGTGCGTAAGATTTTCCGTGATGATTTAGAAACCTATCAGCTTCGTGCAAGAGCGGTTGGCAATTCGGTTTTATTTGATCGCTTCTATGCAATCAGCTCATTAAATGGCAACAGCATCGATTCACCATCTGTTTTAGGTGCCCAGGTTGCAAATGAACTGCTAGACATCGAAGGTATTCGCGCATCCTTTGTACTGACTTTAGTCGGGGATACGGTATTTATCAGTGCCCGTTCGATTGATGAAGTCAATGTAGCAGTCATTATGGAAAAATTAGGCGGTGGCGGCCATATGACAGTGGCTGGCGCTCAGCTGAAGAATAGAACACTCTCCCAGGCAAGGGAAGAACTTGAAAATTTATTATTACGAATGAAACAAGAAGGAGAATTATAGAAATGAAAGTTATTTTATTTGAAGACGTAAAAAATGTAGGCAAAAAAGATGATGTAGTTGAATTAAAAGACGGCTACGCAAGAAATGTCATCATCAAAAAAGGCTTAGGTGTAGAAGCTACTCCAAAAGCAATGAATGACTTAAGAGTAAAGAAGAAAAAAGAAGAAAAGCTCGCAGCTGAAAAGTTAGCAGATGCACAGGCTTTAAAAGCTGAAGTGGAAACAAAAGAATTAGTGATTGCCATGAAACTTGGAAACAACGGCAAAACATTTGGCTCTGTATCTACAAAAGAAGTGGCTGCAGAAGCAAAAAAACAGCTTGGCTTTGATTTAGATAAGAAGAAAATGGTAGTAGAACCAATCAAAACATTAGGTGTACACAATGTAACATTAAAATTACACCCACAGGTAACAGCAAACTTAAAGGTTAAAGTAGTAGAAAAATAATGGACGAAGCATTTATCAAAAAAGTACAACCGAATAGTCCGGAAGCAGAAAAATCCGTAATCGGTGCCATGCTGATGGACCGTGATGCGATTATTGAAGTAGCGGATGTACTCACTCCGAAGGATTTTTACCAGAGTTCGAATGGTGTTTTGTTCGAGGCGATGATTGACCTTTACAAAGAAGGCAAGCCGGTAGATTTGGTGACGCTTCAGAATAAACTGAAGGAAAAACAGGTGCCGGAATCGGTTCAGAGCTTAGATTATATTCGTGAGTTGGTGGAGACGGTTCCTACCTCTGCGAATGCAAAGCAGTATGCAAAAATCGTAAAGGAAAAGGCGGTCCTTCGTAATCTGATCAAGGTGAGTGAAAAAATCACTGCGGATTGTTATCTTGGCAAGGATGAATTCTCTAATATTTTAGAGGGGACAGAAAAAGAAGTGTTCCATTTGCTTCAGAATGCCAGCGGAAGGGAAGATTTTGTGCCAATTCGCGATGTCGTTATGAGCACATTAGACCAGATCGAAGAGGCATCCAGAAATAAAGGAAAGGTTACCGGAATTCCGACAGGATTTACGGATCTTGACTATAAACTGACTGGACTTCATCCATCTCAGCTTTTAATCGTAGCAGCCCGTCCAGCAATGGGAAAAACTGCATTTGTATTAAATATTGCTCAGTATGTAGCATGTAATAAGAAGATTCCGACCGCGATTTTTAGTTTGGAAATGTCGAAAGAGCAGCTTGTTCAGCGTTTGATGTCCATGGAATCCATGATTGATTCTCAGCTCATTCGTACAGGGGAATTAGAGGATCAGGACTGGGAAAGATTGATGGAAAGTGCGGCTGTAATCGGCCATTCTCCACTGATCATTGATGATACGCCTGGTCTTAATATTGCGGAACTTCGTTCAAAGTGTCGTCGATACAAGCAGTCGCAGAATATCGGGCTGGTAATCATTGACTACCTTCAGTTAATGGCTGGTAATGGAAGAACCGAATCCCGTCAGCAGGAAATTTCTGAAATTTCTCGTTCTTTAAAAGCGTTAGCGCGTGAGATTGATGCCCCGATTATTGCACTTTCTCAGTTGAATCGTGCGGTAGACAGTCGTGCGGATCACAAGCCGGTTTTATCTGACCTTCGTGAATCAGGTTCCATCGAACAGGATGCGGACGTAATCATGTTCATTTACCGAGATGATTACTACAATGAAGAAACGGAAAAGAAGAATCTGGCTGAAATTATTGTGGCGAAGCAAAGAGCCGGTGCAACCGGAAGTATTGAGCTTGCCTGGTTAGGACAGTATACAAAATTTGCAAATAAAGAAAGGACTCAGTATTAAAACTGAGTCCTTTTCGTTTTTGAGATTTTGAAACTTTAAATACTTCGACACTTAGATACTTCGATTGTTTCGTATATTTCGAAATTAAGCTTCTTTGGAAGCTAAGTATTCGTTTAAGTTTGCAAGTAATCCATCTGCATCAATGCCGTGAACGAATGCTGCTTCTTCAAGTGTTTCACCCTGAGAAGAAGGACATCCAACACATCCCATACCAGATGCCATTAATACGTAAGCGAGATCTCTATCTACGTTAAGGATATCTGCGATGATCATATCTTTTGTGATTTTTGCCATGGTGGGGCACCTCCTATATATAAAATTCTTTAAATTATGTACGTTTCTACAAAGCACAATTATTATAATACGATTATTTTGTGAAATCAAGTAGTCATGCCTAATTTTGAACGGGTGAAAACAAATCACTTGTAAATATCATGAAACTGTATTAGAATGAATCTAGATAAGAATTTATCTGATGTAAAATAGTACTATTAAAAACAAAGGAGGATTTCACAATGGCACATATCATTTCTGACGATTGCATCATGTGTGGTGCTTGCGAAGGTACTTGCCCAGTTGGCGCTATCGCTGAAGGCGATGGAAAATACGATGTTGATGTAGATTCCTGCATCGATTGTGGAGCTTGCGAAGACGGATGTCCAGTAGGCGCTATTTCCGCTGAATAATTAAAAGTAAAAAATTATGGAGAGAGGGTTTCCGTTTGGGAACCCTCTTTTTGGTATACAGGAATGAAAAATTTAGATCTATTCTTTCGCATCTGCAAAAAGCAGTTAGATGCAATAAAAATTCCATACGGTAATATTGTCGAAGTTTCTGTGAATAAGAGATTTCGTTCGACCTGGGGACGTTGCCATCGTCTGGCAGATGGATCTGGGTTTCGCATTGAGATTTCAGGAAGGCTTCTTGAGAATGACGTGCCGGAAGAGTCTTTGATGCAGACATTGATTCATGAGATAATTCATACCTGCCCGAACTGTATGAACCATGGTGCGATGTGGAAGTATTATGCCGACAAAATCAATCAGGCCTATGGCTATCGTGTGAAGCGGACAAATGCTCCCGAAGAGCTTGAAGTAAAAGCACGGGATGTGGATTATCCGTATCAATTTCAGTGTGTACGTTGTGGACAGGTCGTAAAACGTCAGAAGATGTCGAAGTTTGTGAAGTATTATAAGAGATATCGCTGCGGAAAATGTGGTGGTGGTTTTAAGAAGATATAGGGGGATGTAAAAAGGCCGTGTTCTATGGCAGAACACGGCCTTGATTTTTTGATATATAACATTGCTGTTAGCATTCTGGCGATTCGATGCCAATTATAACATTGCTAAGGTATTCAGCGCGTCGCTTTCCACAATCTTTACGAAGTGTTCTTCGCAGTAAGCGGCAATTGCATATGTATACTGAATCTGCATTGCAAATTCACTTAACACATCGCCGAATTCCTGGAATTCTTCTTCGGTATGTGGATGACGTTCAACCAGAAGATAATAGAAATCTTCTTCTGTATCTTTATATAAAGTATTCTCACCTTTGTAGAAATCAGATACTGCCTGGGCAGCAGCCATAGCCTGACCAAGATTGATGAAACGATACATACGGTGAGTTTCTGGAAGTGGCTGTGGTTCATTCACTGAAGATGTGGCAGAATCCTCTGTCTTGCCAGAGTTTTCCTCATCTTTTTCAGCATTCGCCTTACGGGAAGCGGCAATACGCTTTCTTGCTTCTTTAAAAATCTCACCGATTGGAGAAAAATGTTCCTCTTTATCACCAGTTTTATCCTTGTAGTTTTCTAAAGATTCTTCGATGTTATCAGAAACACGTTCGATGATGTTATCTAAGATATCTTTTTTCTCATCGTCAGACATATTCTCTAATGGAGACATGAAATTGGAGAACTTTTCGGAAAGCTCTTTCGTGTCATCTACTTTGGTGATGATTAAGATAATCTTTTCAGCGGAAACTGGTACAGCTTCGATCATAAGTGGATTATCTTCTACTTCAAAACCGAATTCATCGGATGCCTGTTCCATCATGTCGTGGAATAATTCGCGGGCATTCTCGGTTCCCATGGCGAGCTCGTTGAGCATAACCTGGTGTTCTTCTAAATCTTCTTTTGTTAAAGTGCAACGAATCTGATTGTCATTGATTTTTTCTATTTTCAATTCTTCACACCCTTTCGATTTTTGTTATGGAATTAAGTATAATGTTAGAATAATAGCTTGTAAAGGGTTTTTCGCCTCAGATTCATTTGTTCATTATTTTTTAAGAAATGCTCAATGAATTCTTTATGAAAATATTTCCATCTAAGGTATATAATAGATAAATAGAAGGAGCGCTAACCTTCTTTTAAGAGTAAAGTATAATATTTAGATTTTTTAGTCGCCCACGAAAAAGTAATAAAATGATTATACTAAAAGAGCCGTGAATTGTCAGATGAATTGTTCGATGATTGCGGCTTTTTTTATGCGATCAAATGTTAATATCAGATTTCCGGTATTTTTTTAATAATACGTTAAGGTACTTCGTGTTTTGCGGAAAGAAACGGCTGATAATATAAAACCATAGAAAACAACAACACATCACAAAGCAAAGGAGAAAACATTATGAAAACATTATTTGAAAGAATTAGTAACTGCATGAACGAATACAACGATATTTGTGCAAAGAACCCAGAATTTGCTCAGAGAGTAGCACTTACAACTGTAGGCTTACATCTTTGCTAATAACGATAAACAAGAATCAATATACAAGAGCAAACGATAATCCAGGCAACCAGGAAAGGAGGAAATGACATGTTAGGTGAAAGAATTTTTGGATTAGATTTCGCAGCAGATTTATTTGCAGATTGTGTTTTTGGTAGCCTTATCTAATAATAGATTACTTAAAACAATAGAAAATTTGAATAAGCATAGCACCAAAGAGTTTACAGCAATGTAAGCTCTTTTTCTTTTGAGGATGCAATCAAATGGATATTAAATCATTAGAAGATCATGATTACGAAGTTAAATGAAGTGGTGCAGAGAGTTTGTATATTTTCTAACGATGGATCATTGTATATATAAATTGTGAACTTGTTACATTGTCATGACAAAGATAGTTACAAAGAAAATGGCTTATTTATAAGGATGTTTAATCCTTATAACAGGCAATACTGGATTTATGTCTAACTTAAGGGTTCACATCAGTGTTTACTTTGGGATTTTTAAGGTTATTAAATGTCCACTTTTTGGGGTACACATCAACTTGTTCTTTAAGAATACGTTAAGGTATTTCGTGTTTTGTGGAAAGAAACGACTGATATTATAAAACCATAGAAAACAACAGAGCAACACAAAATGAACTAAGTGAAGGAGTAACGGTTGGGGAAGATGATCGAGTCGGTCCTGGTTGTGAAGAGTAACAAGACATTTTAAAAGCTCACAAACAAAACAATTTAAAAAGCAAAGGAGAACAAAATTATGACAACATTATTAACAGCAGGTTTAACAGTAGCAGCATACGCATTAGAAACAGCAGGAAAGTGGAAAGTACTTGAAAAGATGAATGAAGAAGGATGGAAAGCACTGATTCCGGTATACAGCGAATACTTAATCTTCAAAAATGTATACAGTGTAAAAGCATTCTGGATTTCTCTTTTCGCATCAATTTATGCATTGGGAGCAGCAGAAATCTTAAAACAGATTAATATTGAAGCAATGGCAGTAACATTTTTACCAGTTTTACTTTTAGTATGTCTGACACAGATCGCAGTAGCTTTAGTAGCCGTTGTAATTGATCTAAAAGTACTTTACAAATTAGCAAAAGCATTTGGACATGGAATGGGATACACAATCGGATTAATCATTGCCGAACCATTATTCGCATGTATCTTAGGATTTGGAAAAAGCGAATACGAAGCAGCATAAATAAAACAGAAAATAAAAGAATAGACGAAACAATTTCAGGACGAAGATAAGGAGGGTAGAAACCAAAAGAAGTAATCCTTTTGATGTTGTTTTGTTGTACCAGGAGGCAGCCGACAGGCTGCCTTCACTGCGTTTGGCCATCATGATCACATAAAATTGTACTTCTAAAAGAACATAAAAAAATTTGAAAAATGGGTTGACAGGTTAAAAATCCTATGATAGAGTAGTCATCGTTGTGTCGGGGAACACTGAGACAACGAAAACCTGAAAGGGTTGGAAAGCACGAGAGGAAGCCGGGAAACTGGCGGACAGGAAGGGCGTTCGGTTCGAAAGAACAGGGAGTCAGAAAGTGTGGCTGAGTACCGGAAGCGAAGGCGGAAGGGAAAGGAGATCATCTGCGGAGGCAAGCGAGAGCGAAGCGGCCGGAAAAGCGAAACGGTCCTTGGAAAAGGACAGGGAAGCGAAGAGATGAGCCGGTAGGGAGCGGAAGCGACCGAAGGTAAGGTGCCTGACGGTGGAGGAAAGGCCATCGGGGAAAGGAACGGGCTGAAGAAAGAGCAGAACGGGCCGGAAGGTACGAAGCGGAGCGAAAGCGAAGTGGAAGAGAGAAGTGCGAATGGTGAAAGCCAGGAAGCCGGACGAAGCGGTAAAGCAAAGAAGTGAGGAAGCAGGAACGAGAGTGAGAGCGGAGGCATGGAAAGGGCGGAAGACGAGCGGACGGAAAAAGCACGAGGCGAGCGAAGAGTGAGCCGAGAGCCTGGGGAGGCGCGAAAGTGCGGAAAGGAAGCATGGAGCGAGGAAACAGGCTGGACCAAATGGAAACATGGGGTTTAGAATCGTCGGATGAAGTTTCGGGAGACCGGGATGGAGTTAAAAGCCTGGGAAAGAAGAAAAGGCTGTGGAACTGGTGAAAACTGGGGAGTCAGAGGGATCTGAGAAACAGCAGAAAGTAAGAACAGGAAAGCGGCGAGACCGGGAGAAAGACCGGGAAGGTGCATAGCAGAGCGGGGACGAAAGGAACCGAAGACTGAAAGAAGGAACGCGGGATTAGAGATAAGAGCGCGGGACGAGAGGCACAAAGGCTGGTAGGGAGGAAACGAACGAAGGAGCCTTAAGAGAAGCGCGAAGGGAAGAAAGGCCCGGAAGACATGCGAAGGAATGAAGCAAAGAAGTGAGGAAGCAGGAACGAAAGTGAGAGCAGAGGCACGAAAAAGGCAGAAGGAGAGCGGATGGAAAAAGCGCAGATGCAGAAGCGAAAGTGATGCATAAGTTCCTGTGAGAGTGGAAGAGATGAAACGATCACTGAGGCCTGGATGAGTGAAAAGTCAGACAGGAGAAAGGGGCGGCAGCGGAAAGCGAAAGCAGGAAGCTGTAAGGTGCTAAGAACCGAAAACTGAACTGTGGGAGACTGCAGGAAAAACTGAAAGAAACATATTCTTACCGAGGGACGAAAAGTCTGTAGGTAAGATACGAGCACTGAGATAACAGCTCTGTCCGAAAGGACAGGGCTTTTTTATTTTTGACTATGAGAGATGTTTGCTTGATCATCATAGATTGTCATAAGATGAATCAACATGTGCCACAGATCATCATTTTATTATCTGTGGCACTGAATTTTGTGAGAAATTGATTACAGATTCTGGCTGTCGAATCTGTGGCACTGAATTTTACGAGGAAATGATTACAGATTCTGACTGTCGAATTTGTGGTACCATTTTTTACAAAAGAATGATTACAGACTATTGTTATCAAATTTGTGGTACCAATTTGGGTGCTACAGCTTCATGTTTTGCTTCCTGTAATACATTTTTACAGAATTTCAGTACCACAGATATTAAAGCTATTATATGTAATGCATTTTTCTAAAATTTTGGTGCCATGGATTGAAAAACTGATATATGTAATACTATTTGGCGGAATTTCAGTGCCACAGATTTCAATTGTTTTTCCTGTGGCACTTTCCAGGCACAATTCAGACGGATTCAGACACAATTCAGACGGATTCAGACGGAGGGGCGGACGAATCCACTCAAAATTGTTGACTTGTATAAAAATCACAATCCCAAACCTCACATTTTTAGATTTAAAAACAAAAAAGAGTCGTTTAACCTTCTGGCAGTCAAGCCAGCGCATTAAACGACTCTAAATAGTTCAATAATTAATACCTCAATTATTCAATTGAAGTAAATCAATCGAAGTAGAAAACACAATCGATCCTACTGTTCCATTTCGATTGCGTGCATCATTTCTAATCTTCTGACATGTCTTGGATCATTAGAGAATTCTGTATCTAAGAATGTATCTAAGATTTTGATTGCAAGACCAGGACCTGTAACACGAGCGCCGAGTGCTAAGATGTTAGCATCGTTGTGTGTTCTTGTTGCTTCAGCACAGAAGCAGTCTGTACATAATGCTGCACGGATACCTTTGATCTTGTTTGCTGTAACAGAGATACCGATACCTGTTCCACAAATTAAGATACCTCTTTCGCATTCGCCAGAGATAATTGCATCTGCAACTGCTTTACCATAGATTGGATAATCAACGGATTCTTCGCTGTAGCAGCCAAAGTCCTTGTATTCTAATCCTCTTTTGTCTAAGTGTGCCATAATTTCCTGTTTAAGTGCATATCCACCGTGGTCACAACCGATAGCTATCATATTTATTTCCTCCATAATCTTTTATTTACAAACGAATTTATACTTCTATTCTATCATATCCCGCCGCTTTTGTCAGACGATTCATGATAGCAAATCCATTTTCTCCGGAATCAAATACCTGAGAATAGATGACGTCCACATCTTCGTGATCGAACTGTCTTAAAACGTCATAAAGGTTCTGCGCGATGGTATCATCACTGTCTCTGGTACCGATGGATAAGATGACATCTCCATGATATGAACTGATCGTATCGTCGGTTCCGATAATGCCAACCCTTAGGGCCTGATCATGAGCTTGCTCTGTCTTCTTATTGATATAACCAACGACTTTATCTATGTCGCCGGAAACGAGAAGCAAATCTGCTTTTGGCGCGTAATGCTTATATTTCATACCCGGTGCCTTTGGAGCTAAGCCTTTTAACTTATTACTGTCAAGCACTGCAGGATCAATACTTACAGGTTCTCCGATTACCTCTTCAAACATCTCTGGAGTGATAAATCCCGGGCGTAGAATCATAGGATGCTCCCCTGTAAAATCAATAATGGTAGATTCGATACCAATGCCGACCATGCCACCATCTAAAATACAAGGAATCTTGCCCTTCATATCTTCAAAAACATGCTCTGCTTTTGTTGGACTAGGTCTTCCAGATGTGTTCGCACTTGGAGCCGCAATTGGACATTGGCTTGCGCTAATCAATGCCAGTGCAACCGGATGATCCGGCATACGGACAGCAACCGTAGAAAGACCACCTGTTGTTCCATCCGGAACAATCGCTTTCTTATTCAGAATCACGGTCATTGGACCAGGCCAGAAAGCTTTCATCGCTTTCTTTGCAGCTTCCGGAATATCCGTTACCAATGGCTTTAACTGTTCGATATCAGAAATGTGTAAAATCAGAGGATTATCCGATGGTCTCCCCTTTGCCGCATAAATCTTAGCTGCAGCCTCCGGTACAAGACCATTTGCACCCAGACCATACACAGTTTCTGTTGGAAAAGCCACCAGTTCTTCGTTCTTAATAAAGTCTGCTGCCTGTTCTATCAGATTCTGGTCGATATGAGATTGATCTACTTTTAAAACTTTTGTATTCATAAGCATTCCCTTTCAATGGGTATTATGTCATAACAATGGATGATTTGCAAGCATGCACAGATTCCTGCGTCTAAAAAAGTGTTTATTGTATACTTATTTTTAGTTTAAAATTATGGTATTATAGTATTAGATAGGAAATGATTATATTATAGAAGAAATACATATAAGGGAGGTGTTTCTATGCAGAAATTAAAGGACCGAATCCGAGAAGAAGGCGTAATCAGACAGGGGAATGTATTAAAAGTAGACAGTTTCTTAAATCATCAGTTAGATATGCAGTTACTCCACGCCCTGGCAGAAGAATTTGCTGCGCGCTTTGAGAATGAAGAAATTAATAAGGTTCTTACGATTGAAACCTCCGGTATTGCGATTGCATGTATGGTGGCAGATCTTATGCAGGTGCCGGTTGTCATTGCAAGAAAGACTAAGACAAAGAATATGAACGGGGAATTATATAAGAAGACCGTTACCACTGTAACAAAAGACGAATACGATCTTTATGTAGCGAAACAGTATCTTGGAGAAGGCGATAAAGTTCTTTTGATCGATGACTTATTAGCACATGGAAAAGCATTAGAAGGGCTTTCCGACATGGTTGTTGAATCCGGTGCAGAATTAGTCGGCATTGGAGTAGCCATTGAAAAGAGCTTCCAGGTAGGAAGCAAGCTGATTCGTGATAAAGATATCCGTCTGGAATCTCTCGTTATCGTGGATGACTTAGACTGGAGAAGCAATAAAGTTGTCTTCCGAGGAGATAACGACTAATTATGAGTATGAATTATGAAGAATTAACATTTAAACGAAACCATCAAGGTGGTCATATGCAGGATATGGGCATGGAAATCATTGAGATTAAAAAAGGATATTCCAAAGGCCATATGCATATCGAAGAGCGCATGCGCAATCCTTATGGAGCCATTCATGGTGGAGTGATGTTTTCCTTTGCAGATACCGTTGGAGGAAGTGCAGCCTTAAGCAGTGGATTTGCACATGTGACCAGCACAGGAACGATCAATTATTTACGACCAACAACAAGATCTACGGAAATCTATGCCATCGCAACTGAAATTAAGATGGGGAAAACCTTAAGTACCTTTAATGTAGATATTAAGGATGAACATGACCGGTTAGTTGCCCAGGCCGTTATGACCTACTACAATATGGGGCAGGCGGTAGATTATCTATAAGCAAGAGAAGTGCACATGATTATCGTGCACGAAGCGTGCGAAGCACACTTTATTAAATAACAAACGATATGTCCCCCACCTTTTTGGTGGGGGCTTCAATTTGAATGAACAGGAGGAATGTAATATGTACAAAATCAAGCGACTTCTATCCTGTGTCAGAGAGTATAAAAAAGCATCGATTCTGACACCAACGTATGTAGGGATGGAAGTTATTTTTGAGTGTATTCTGCCACTGATTATGGCAGCATTGATTGATGAGATGAGCGGTAATCATCTTGGGATTATTGCAAAGTATGGAGTAATATTAGTGATTTTAGCAACGCTTTCTCTAGCGTGTGGTACTTTATCCGGTATGAATGCTGCGAAAGCATCCTGTGGTCTTGCGAAAAACCTTCGCCAGGATCTCTTTTTTAAGATTCAGGACTTTGCATTTGCCGATATCGACAAATTCTCATCCTCATCCTTAGTAACCCGTATGACAACGGACGTAACAAACATCCAGAACGCATATCAGATGCTTATCCGAGGCGCTGTTCGTACACCAATGATGATGTTTTTCTCTGTTGCCATGTGTATGACGATCAACGTGAAGATGGCGATGATCTTCCTCGTGATGATTCCGATTTTAGGATATGGATTATTAAAAATCGCAACCACGGTATTTCCGATTTTCAGACGCATTTTCAAAAAATACGATGCACTCAATAATTCCGTTCAGGAGAATATTTCCGGAATCCGTGTAGTAAAATCCTTCGTGCGAGAAGACTTTGAAAAGCAGAAATTTGACAAGGCATCCGAAGAAGTTCGTCAGGACTTTACCCATGTAGAAAAGATTTTAGCATTCAATGCACCTCTTATGATGACCTGTATCAGCTTAGCAATGACGTTAGTAAGCTTTTTCGGTGCGAAAATGATCATCGAAAGTCATGAAACGGTACTTTCCATCGGAGAATTATCCGCGCTTACCACATACGGTGTTCAGATTTTAGCATCCATGATGATGTTATCCTTTGTATTTGTTATGTGTTCCTTAGCAGTAGAACCAATCAACCGAATCGTTGAAGTATTAGATCACGAAAGTACCCTTACCTCTCCGGAAAATGGTATTACAAAAGTAGAAGACGGCAGTATCACCTTTGATCACGTTTCCTTCAAATATAATGAAGAAAGTCCAAAGAATGCATTGACCGATATTAATTTAGAAATCAAATCCGGACAGACCATTGGTATTATCGGTGGAACCGGATCTTCCAAATCCTCCCTCATTCAGCTTATTTCCAGATTGTATGATGTAAGCGAGGGCGCAGTGTATGTTGGTGGCAAGGATGTCCGCGAATACGACTTAGAAGCTCTCAGAGAAGAAGTTTCGGTTGTTTTACAGAAAAATATCTTATTCTCTGGAACAATCAAAGAAAATTTACGCTGGGGTAAACCAGATGCAACCGATGAAGAAATCATTCACGTTTGCAAGCTTGCTCAGGCCGATGAATTCGTCTCTCAGTTCCCGGATGGCTACGATACTATGATTGAACGAGGTGGAAGCAATGTTTCCGGTGGACAGAAACAGAGACTTTGTATTGCTCGCGCACTCCTTAAAAAACCGAAAATTTTAATTTTAGATGACTCTACTTCCGCAGTAGATACAAGAACCGATGCCCTTATTCGCAAGGCATTAAGAGAAGAAATTCCAGATACAACCAAGATTATCATCGCACAGCGTGTATCTTCTGTTGAGGATGCCGATGAAATCCTTGTTATGGAAGAAGGAAGAATCGCAGAACGTGGTACAAGCGAAGAATTATTAGCACTTGGCGGTATCTACAGCGAAGTTTATGAAACTCAGACAAAGAGCAAGGAGGTGGACTAGGATGGCAAAGAAAAAGATGAAAAAAGGCCCACAGGGCGGCCCTCCAATGGGTGGTCCACCAATTAAAAAAGGTACATTTGGCCGTCTGATCAAATATCTCCTGAAACATTATAAAGGAAGATTGATTGTGGTTATGTGCTGTATTATCGTAAGCTCCGTTTCCATGGTAATCGGAACCGTATTTTTACGACAGCTCATCGACAAAGTCATCACTCCGGGATTGACCTTAGGACTCGATGCTGTATGGCCAGGCCTTGTGAAGTACATTTGCCTTATGGCGGGCATCTATTTGGCAGGGGTAATCTGTACGACAACTTACACTAGAATTATGGCGACGGTCACTCAGGGCATGTTAAAGTCTTTTCGAAATGACATGTTCAACGTGATGCAGACCCTTCCGATTAAATATTTTGACACTCATGCACATGGGGACATCATGAGTACTTACACGAATGATACCGATGCGATTCGTCAGCTCATTGGACAGAGTATCCCAAACCTGTTCCAGACGATTTTAAGCTTAAGTTCTATGATCATTATGATGATCAGCTTTAGTATTCCGCTTACCATTGCGACAGGAATCATCAGTTTGAGCATTGTATACGTGACAAAAACATTTGCCGGAGCCAGTGCAAAATATATGATGGCGCAGCAGAAAACCTTAGCCGAAGAAGAAGGTTTCGTGGAAGAGATGATGACCGGACAGAAGGTTGTAAAAGTATTCTGCCATGAAGAACAGGCAAAAGAAGATTTTGAAAAGATCAACGAAGCCCTTTACGAAGCAGGCCGAACCGCCAATGCAAATGGTAATATCCTCATGCCGATCATCCACAATATCGGAAATCTGATGTATGTACTGTTAGCAATTATCGGCGGCTTAATGGTTTATTTCCATGTGCCAAATGTTTCCCTCACAGGGGTAGCGCCGGTTTCTGTCGGTATCGTAATCTCTTTCTTAACGATTTCCCGTCAGCTTTCTCAGACGATCGGACAGACTTCCATGCAGGTTCCTATGATTGCCATGGGTATGGCAGGCGCAAGCCGAGTGTTTGCCTTGATGGATGAAGAACCGGAATACGACGAAGGCTATGTAACGTTAGTTTATGCAAGAAGAAATGAAAAGGGCGAGCTTGAAGAAGCTCCAAGCCGTACAGGTCTTTGGGCGTGGAAGCATCCACATAAAGCAACCGGAACCGTTACTTATGAAGAGTTAAAGGGCCACGTAGAACTTGAACATGTGGATTTCGGTTATGTCCCTGAGAAAATGGTTCTGCATGATGTTACTTTATACGCAGAGCCGGGTCAGAAGATTGCCTTTGTAGGAGCAACTGGTGCTGGTAAAACAACCATTACCAATCTGATCAACCGTTTTTACGATATTCCGGACGGAAAGATTCGTTATGACGGAATTAATATCAATAAAATCAAAAAACACGATTTAAGACATTCTCTCGGAATCGTATTACAGGACGTAAATTTATTTACCGGAACGGTTATGGAAAATATCCGTTATGGACGATTAGTTGCAACGGATGAAGACTGTATCAAAGCAGCAAAGCTTGCCAATGCACATAGCTTTATCGAGAGACTTCCGGAAGGCTATAACACAATGCTTACGGCAAATGGCGCAAACCTCTCCCAGGGTCAGAGACAGCTTTTATCCATTGCACGTGCAGCGGTTGCAAACCATCCGGTTATGATCTTAGACGAAGCGACTTCCTCAATTGATACCCGTACAGAAGCCCTTGTGTCGGAAGGTATGGATAACTTAATGGAAGGAAGAACGGTATTCGTCATTGCCCACAGACTTTCCACTGTTCGAAACAGTGACTGTATCATGGTTCTTGATCATGGACATATCATCGAACGTGGCACACATGATGAGCTGATTGCGAAAAAAGGTACTTATTATCAGCTTTATACAGGTGCATTTGAGTGGGATTAATAACTGAAATAGTAAATGATTAATTTAATGAATAGAAGGTGCAGAAATGTTTAGTTTTTTGCACCTTCTTGCCTTTTTATTGCGAACATTTGTATAAAATGCTATAATTCAATAATAGGGCGTACTATGTCCATTTGTATGAGTGACACTTCAAAAAAGGAGAAAAAGATGAAAGAAAATCGCAAAGTGGTTAAAATGTTATTCTTAATATCACAGCTTGGTATTACGATGCTTACATCGATCTTTTTGTGCATGTTCATCGGACTTTTCCTGGATCGTAAGCTTGGCACTCATTATTTTTTTATTCCTTTCTTATTGCTTGGGATTGGAGGCGGCTTCAAAGGCGTTTACAACCTGATTATAAGAGCGAATGATGAGGGTTCTGATGATGATAAGAGTTAAACTAAGCGAACTTAATGAGACACTGCTGGATCTGATCATCGGCATATTAATCTATAATGTGGCGATCGGGGTGATAGGAATGATCATTAAGAGAAGCCTCTATTATTTATTGGGCATTATTGGAGGCACAGTTTTAGCGGTAATCACGGTTTTCATCATGCTCTATTTCATTGACGGAGCTCTTGATATGGATCCAAAATCAGCAAATGCTTACGTATTAAAGGGACAGATGATCCGGTATGGAATTATGGGGCTTCTATCAGTATTGGCAATTAAGATCCACTTTTATACTTTTGCTGCTGGTATCCTTGCATTATTAGGAATAAAGGCTGCGGCACATATGCAGCCATTTGTGAATAAATATATCACAAAAAAAATAACAATACCTGACGAATAGTCAGGCGCAAATAAGCGAATCTTTCGCAGAAAGGAAGGAGATGCTATGGGAATGTTAATGACCAATATGATGGCAGGCGCAGGCTCCGGTGTAATGTTAGCAGATGCTGATTTTACCGCGCATTATCTGATGCCGATCAATTTGTTTGGTCAGAAGGTGTTCTTCACAACAACACATGTATGTACATGCATTGTGTTGATTGCGATTCTTGCTCTTGCTTTTTATGCAAGACACGCAGTATTGAAGGAAGACTATGAAGTGCCGAATAATGTTCAGAACGTAGTTGAGATGTTGATTGAATTTCTTGACGGTGTTGTTGCTAATAACATGGGACGACATGCAAAAGCATTTTCAAACTACATCATGACGCTGATGATCTTTATCTTCATAGCCAACACATCCGGCTTATTTGGACTTAGACCACCGACCGCTGACTACGGTACGACTCTGGCCCTCGCGCTGATTTCATTTGTGCTGATTCAGTACAGTGCATTTAAAACAAGTGGACTCAGAGCATTGTCAGATCTGGCAAAACCAATTCCAATCCTGTTACCGATCAACATCATCGGAGAAATTTCCACACCACTTTCGATGTCTCTTCGTCTGTTTGGTAACGTTGTATCTGGTACAGTTATGATGGGATTATGGTATGGTCTGCTTCCAGTATTTGTGAAACTGGGACTTCCGGCTTTCTTACACGTATATTTCGATTTGTTCTCCGGAGCAATTCAGACATACGTATTTGCAATGTTAACTATGGTTTATATTACTGACAAGCGTGACGCTTAAAATTTTTAGGAGGATATTCTTATGAATGGTATTACAAATGAAGGTTTAGTATTAATGGGATCCGCTATTGGTGCTGGTCTTGCTGTTATCGCTGGTATCGGACCTGGTATTGGTCAGGGTATCGCTGCTGGTTATGGTGCATCTGCTGTAGGTCGTAACCCAGGTGCTCGTGGTGAAATCATGTCCACAATGTTACTTGGTCAGGCCGTTGCCGAAACAACAGGTCTTTACGGATTAGTAGTTGCTCTTATCTTACTCTTCGCTAACCCATTAATTGGTAGATTATAAGAAATAGTAAGACGTAACCAATAATCCAAAGGAGGCCAAAGAATGGATGGTAGAATTTTTGGCTTGGATTTACAGTTAGGCTTTGATGCCGTGTTACAGGCAATTGCGGTATTACTTTTATTCTTAGCTCTTTCCTATATTCTTTATGAACCAGTGAAGAAGATTCTTAAGGATCGTCAGGAAAAGATTAAGAATGAACTTGCAGCAGCTGCCACAGACATGGAAGAAGCAGCTAAATTACGAGCTGATTATGAAAATAAGTTAAAAGACATTAACAAAGAAGCGGATCAGATTCTGGCCGAAGCCCGTAAAAAAGCACTCAAGAAAGAGCAGGAAATCATTGCTGAAGCTCAGGAAGAAGCATCTAGAATTGTTGCTCGTGCCAATGCGGAAATTGAATTAGAAAAGAAAAAGGTAAAAGACGAAGTCAAGACAGAAATGATCGCGATTGCATCTGCTATGGCTGGAAAGTTTGTTGCAGAAACAATCGATGCTGATAAGCAGGACGCTTTAATTACAGAAACATTACAGGAAATGGGTGATCAGACATGGCTAAGCTAGTTAGCAAAACATATGGCGATGCGTTGTTTGATTTGGCTTTAGAAAAGGATAACATTTCCGTAATGAAGGAAGAAGTCCTGGCAGTAAAACAAATTTTCGATGAAAATGATGAATTATTAAAATTGCTCAATCATCCTAAAATCATGGGTGAAGAAAAGGTAAAGATTATCGAGAACATTTTCAAAGGCAAGGTAAGCGACGATATGACCGGATTTTTAGTAATCGTTGTTTCCAAAGGCCGTTATAATGACATTCCTGATATCTTTGCTTACATCGAAAAACGCATCAAGGAATATGAAAATATTGGCGTTGCAAGTGTTGCTTCCCCAATGGAATTAACCGATGCGCAGAAAAAAGCAATCGAAAAACGTCTGCTTGAAACTACAAAGTATAAGGCTGTCGAAGTAGAATACAAGATTGAACCGGAATTAATCGGTGGACTTGTAATCCGTATCGAAGACCGTGTAATGGATAGCAGCATAAAGACAAAGCTTGAAAGTATGACAAAAGCTTTGAATCAGATTCAGTTAAGCTAGAAGGAGGTGCAAAAAAGTTCCATGAATTTAAGACCAGAAGAAATCAGTTCTGTAATTAAAGAACAGATTAAAAATTATTCTACAAAATTAGAAACTTCTGATGTTGGAACTGTCATTCAGGTAGCGGATGGTATTGCACGTATTCATGGTTTAGAAAGTGCTATGCAGGGTGAATTATTAGCATTCCCTGGCGATGTATATGGCATGATCTTAAACTTAGAAGAAGATAATGTTGGTGCAGTATTATTAGGTGATAATAAAAACATTAATGAAGGTGACATCGTAAAAACAACAGGACGAGTAGTAGAAGTTCCAGTTGGTGACGCGATGACAGGACGTGTTGTTAACGCATTAGGTCAGCCAATCGATGGTAAAGGACCAATCGAAACAACAAAAACAAGACCAATTGAACGAGTAGCATCCGGTGTTATTTCCCGTAAAGCCGTAGATACTCCTCTTCAGACAGGTATCAAAGCGATCGACGCAATGGTTCCAATCGGACGTGGACAGCGAGAATTAATCATCGGTGACCGTCAGACAGGTAAAACAGCTATCGCGATCGATACAATCATTAACCAGAAAGGTCAGGGTGTTCACTGTATTTACGTTGCAATCGGACAGAAAGCATCTACAGTTGCAAACATCGTTAAGACTTTAGAAGAATATGGCGCTATGGATTACACAACAATCGTTGCATCCACAGCCAGCGAATTAGCTCCATTACAGTACATCGCTCCATACTCCGGTTGTGCGATTGGTGAAGAATGGATGGAAAATGGGGAAGACGTATTAGTTATTTACGATGACTTAAGTAAGCATGCTACTGCTTATCGTACACTTTCCTTATTACTTCGTCGTCCACCAGGACGTGAAGCTTACCCTGGTGATGTATTCTACTTACATTCCAGATTATTAGAACGTGCAGCCAGACTTTCCGACAAATTAGGCGGAGGTTCCTTAACTGCATTACCAATTATTGAAACACAGGCAGGTGACGTATCTGCATATATCCCTACAAACGTTATTTCCATCACTGATGGTCAGATCTACCTTGAAACAGAAATGTTCAACTCCGGTTTCCGTCCAGCGATCAATGCTGGTTTATCCGTATCCCGAGTAGGTGGTTCCGCTCAGATCAAAGCGATGAAGAAGATCGCAGGTCCTATCCGTACAGACTTAGCTCAGTACCGTGAACTTGCATCTTTCGCTCAGTTCGGTTCCGAACTTGATGATGATACAAAAGAACGTTTAGCACAGGGTGAACGTATCCGTGAAATGTTAAAACAGCCACAGTATCAGCCAATGCCAGTAGAAAAACAGGTTGTTACAATTTACGCTGCTACAAAGAAATATCTCTTAGATATTGAAGTTTCCCAGGTACTTGACTTTGAAAAGGGATTATTAGAATTCGTAGATACAAAGTATCCTGAAATCTATACAGCTATCCGTGAAACAAAAGTGATTTCTGACGAAACAGAAAACACATTAATCAAAGCAATCAAGGAATTCAAACAGGAATTTGCTAAATAAGAAAGGGTGACACGACATGCCGTCTATGATCGATATCAAAAGACGAAAAGCGAGCGTTACGAGTACTCAGCAGATTACCAAAGCGATGAAGTTGGTTTCTACCGTTAAGCTTCAGAAGGCCAGAGGAAGAGCTGAGCAGTCAAAACCTTATTTCGACAAAATGTACGCTACTGTGACATCTATTCTGAAAAAATCCGGCAACCTGAACCACCCTTATCTTACAGATAACGGTTCTACTAAGAAAGCGGTTATTATTGTATCTTCCAACCGTGGACTTGCCGGCGGCTACAACTCCAACGTAGCAAAATTGCTGACGGAAAGTGATTTAAAGGTGGAAGACCTTGAAATTTACGGCGTAGGTAAGAAAGCAATTGAAACCTTAGACCGTAAAGGCTATAACATCGTGAAGGAATGCCATGATATGATTGAAGAACCAAACTATGGGGATGCGATGAATCTTGGAAAAGAAATCCTTGCACGTTTTGCAGCAGGCGAAATCGGTGAGATTTATCTTGCTTATACACAGTTCAAGAACACCGTTGTACACATTCCAACTTTAGTAAAATTACTTCCAGTGGAATTTGATGAAACAGCAGTCGAAGAAAATACAGAAGATACAAAGACTCCAATGAACTATGAACCAGAAGCTGAAGAATCCTTAGATATGATCATTCCTAAGTATGTGTGCAGCTTAATCTACGGTGCATTTGTGGAAGCTCATGCCAGTGAAAATGGTGCCCGAATGCAGGCAATGGATTCTGCTACAAGCAACGCAGAAGAACTGATCGAAAAACTGACTCTTCAGTATAACCGTGCACGTCAGGGGTCTATTACTCAGGAATTAACCGAAATCATTTCCGGTGCCGAAGCACTGAACTAAGATGGTTTCAGACACAAGGAGGTAAAAATGGCAGAACAAAATATCGGGAAAATTACCCAGATTATCGGGGCCGTTTTAGATATTAAATTCAGCGAAGGTAAGCTTCCTGAAATTAATGATGCCATCCGTATTAAGACACAGGATGGAAATCTGACTGTCGAAGTTGCTCAGCACTTAGGTGATGACACAGTCAGATGTATTGCGATGGGTCCTACAGATGGACTTGTTCGTGGTACAGACGCTGTAGCTACAGGCGCTCCAATCAGTGTTCCTGTAGGCGAAGCTACCTTAGGACGTATCTTTAACGTTTTAGGGGAACCAATTGATGAAAAACCTGCTCCAGAAGGTGTAGATTATATGCCAATCCACAGAAAGGCTCCTACATTTGAAGAACAGGCTACAGAAACAGAAGTATTAGAAACAGGTATCAAAGTCGTTGACTTACTTTGCCCTTACCAGAAGGGTGGTAAAATCGGTTTATTCGGTGGTGCCGGTGTAGGTAAAACTGTATTAATTCAGGAATTAATCCGTAACATCGCTACAGAACATGGTGGATATTCCGTATTTACAGGTGTAGGTGAACGTACTCGTGAAGGTAATGACCTTTACTACGAAATGACAGATTCCGGCGTTATCGCAAAAACAGCCATGGTATTCGGTCAGATGAACGAACCACCTGGAGCTCGTATGCGAGTTGGTCTTACAGGTCTTACAATTGCTGAAAACTTCCGTGACCAGGGTGGTAAGGACGTGTTATTATTCATCGATAACATCTTCCGTTTCACACAGGCTGGTTCCGAAGTATCCGCTCTTTTAGGACGTGTACCTTCCGCTGTAGGTTATCAGCCAACATTACAGACAGAAATGGGTGCTTTACAGGAACGTATCACATCTACAAAGAATGGTTCCATCACATCCGTACAGGCTGTATATGTACCTGCCGATGACTTAACTGACCCTGCTCCAGCTACAACATTCGCTCACTTAGATGCAACAACTGTACTTTCCCGTGGTATTTCCGAACAGGGTATCTACCCAGCGGTTGACCCACTTGAATCTACATCCCGTATCTTAGACCCACGTATTGTAGGGGAAGAACATTATCAGGTTGCTCGAGGCGTACAGGAAATCTTACAGAGCTACAAAGAATTACAGGATATCATCGCTATCTTAGGTATGGATGAATTATCCGAAGACCAGAAATTAGTCGTTGCTCGTGCAAGAAAGATTCAGAGATTCTTATCTCAGTCCTTCTTCGTAGCAGAACAGTTTACTGGTAACCCAGGTAGATACGTACCACTTAACGAAACAATCCGTGGTTTCAAGGAAATCCTTGAAGGTAAACACGATATGATTCCAGAAGGTATGTTCTTATACGCTGGTTCTATTGATGAAGTAGTAGAACGTTTCAACAATAAGTAGGTGAGATCATGGCAGAGAAACAGTTTAAACTGGAAATCATCTCTCCGGACCGCTTATTCTATGATGGAGCTGCTACAATGGTTGAATATAAGACCACAGAAGGTGAAGTTGGTGTTTATGCAGACCACGTAGCAATGACACAGATTATTGCTCCTGGCAAACTTACCATTACAGAAGCCGATGGCACAAAGAAAGAAGCTGCATTAATCTCCGGATTCGTTGAAATTCTTGCAGATAAGATTACAATTCTTGCAGAAACCGTAGAATGGCCGGACGATATTGACAAAGAACGTGCAGAAGCTGCAAAAAAACGTGCAGAAGAACGTCTTGCAAAGAAAGACAGCGGTTCAATCGATGTTGCCAGAGCAGAGCTGGCGCTTCAGAGAGCGTTGATTCGATTATCATTTTAAAATTTAAATTTTTACATAATAAGAGCCACATCCGTTTTGGATGTGGCTCTTATTGCTTATTATAGAAGCTATTTTATTTCGAAACTTTCATAGTCTTTTTAAAGCCGGTTTTTTTGCTTAAAAGCTTTTTGTATTTCTTTAAGCATTTTGCAGGAATTTTAAACTTCGCATTCTTCTTAATGCCGCTAAAAGCATCTTTTCCAATCGATTTTATAGACGTAGATTTGATTGTAATCTTCGCAAGCTTGCTCTGTTTTTTGAAAGCTTTTGAACCGATTGCAGTTACTTTATATGATTTGCCTTTGCATTTAACAGAAGAAGGAATGGTAACTGTTGTAAGCTTCTTCTTGCCGGCAACACCAGTTAATGTAACGGTTCTCTTAGAACCAGTAGATGTTACCTTATATTTTAATCCTTTGACTGTGTAGATATCACCTTTCTTTACAGAAGGATCTTTTACATTGACCGTACAGATTTCAATCTCTTCGCCGTAAAAACCAAGAGCAACGATGGTAGCTTTTCCAGCCTTGTGGGCATAAAGTACACCAGTGTCTGTAACCTCAACGATTTCCGAATTCGAGGAAACAAATCTTACCGAATCAGAGGTAGAGACATCATTTTCTTGTGTGACTGGTGTCAATTTGTCATAGGCACCTGGTTTCATTGTGAGACTGTGTTTGTCTATTGCAAAATCTGCAAAGTAGTTGATATCATCATCAGAGATGACATGAACCGTGATCGTTTTGGAAACGCCATTTTCTAAAGTAGCAGTAACTTTTGCGATGCCTTCTTTTTTCGGCATAATCCATTCGTCCCCATCCCATTCGAGAACATCCGTGTTGTCGCAAGTCCAGGTTACGTTATCCTCTTCCATTGAATCGAATGGTGTAATCGTATAATTTAAATAAACAAAGTCATCTACACTTACATAGATCTCATCCGCTAAGAAATGAATCTTCTGTGCGTGAACAATTTCAGATTCTTTTAAGTATTTCGCATAGATGGTCATAGGATAATATACGATTGAATTTTCGTAGAGACGATATTCCTCGTCCTCATCATCGACGGAGAACCATCCTACAAAGGTATATCCTTTTTGGGCTTTTGGAGCAGTTGGAAGTTCTCCAATATAATCACCACGAGAAATCGTTCTCTTTTCGATAGTATTGTCATTTGCAACGAAAGTACATTCGCAAGGAGTTGCTTCAAGTAAGTTTAAATTATTTGTAATCCAGTCAGAACGATGATCAATCCAACGTCTTAATCGATCTACTTCCTCTTTAAAGGTGAGAGGTTCTTCCTGGTCAAAATCATTCGCACCCCATTTTTCAAAATCATAGTACTGAGAAACCTTCAACTGTTCGTAATACTGATCAAGGATACCACCATCTTTTGTGATTTCGGCAAGTTGCTTCTGGATATCCGGCCAGCGATCCTGAACGGCATCAGAGAATTCTTTATCAAGCAACAGCTTCTGGAACCAGGTAGAGGTTGTCTGAGAATAGCCTTCCCAGGAGTTGTCTTCATCGGAGTACATGTCATAGGATGCCCATGCAACATAGTCAAAATCCCAAAGTGGACCCCAGTAAAGCTTTCCGTTACGTTTTTTGTAAAGGTAAGTACTTGTAGAAACGAAAGCATCTCCGTTCATAGAGAGTTCCTGAATCCACCAGTAATCTACCGCAGAATTCACATCCATCAAATCCTTGTAGGATGTGCCGTCGGCGGTCTTAAAGCCTTTGCCATAAATGGCATCCTCTACGGTCTGCACATAATTTGAAATATACTTATACTGTGCTTCATTTTCATATCCATCAAAGTCTGGACTTTCAATAAGGAAAGAATTTCTTTTTTCTGTCTCGAATGAAAGCTTATCTTCATCTCCGTAAGGCTCCATGGAAAGGAGATATCCGCCGGAAATGGTTTCTGGATCGGTTGCTTCTTTATTCTCATCAGAAGTCAGATCGTCAATGTCTACACGACTTTCGCCTACACGAACCTGTTCAGAAAGATAGTAGCTTCCAAGATAAGTGCCATTCATTACAACGTCAACAAAAACACATTCTGGAGTGAATTCCATTCCTAGAGACTTGCCTAACCAGTAGGTCATCTTATTTCGAAGGAAAGAGTTGTCATAGCGGTTCGCCAAAAGTACCCAGTGTTTATTTTTGCCCATACCAAATAAGTTTGCTTTTTTCTCTAACTTGATTTTGTAAGGCTTTTTATCGGCGATCCATGTGGAATTACCACGTCCACGAATGTATTCCATGGTATAAGTTTCGTTTTTCTGGGAGCCATATTCGCCGACATAACCATCTGGAACCTGAATGGTCATATTTCCATAACATTCTGCTTCGTGATCCCCATCAGAATTCATCTCACCGATGGTTCCCTCAGATTCATCGATATCTAAATAGACAACCGGAATGCTGGATTTTACAAATTCGATAGAACGAAGAAGAACTTCCTGACTTGTGTCACTGTCACACTGGAAACGAATGGTTACTTCGTGTTTTCCCTGAATGTGAGCATCCTCTACATTGGCTGTTACATCGCCATCATAATACCAGTTGCCGTCTTTCTTTTGTTTCTTTAAGAGTAAATCTGCCACTGGTGTTTCGTCTTCGTCGAGATAAACAAAGGCATGTACTTTTGTACGTTTTTTCGCAAGTGCATCGATTGTGATGCGTCCAACCTGCCCGTCGCTAAAGTCAAATGGATCTGCAAAGTGTAAGGCAGTTTTGGATAAGTTCTTTTGTTTTCCGCTTAATAAGAGACCGTCTTCTGCTTCCTTTTCAAGCTCAGAAACAGTGATATCACCTTCAACCGTCAGTTTTTCAGATGAATAAAGGTCGCGTAAAGAAATTTTACGATAGTCTGCGGTAATACCGTTTGAGTAATCTTTGTCGGAATCTTTGGAAGGATAGATTCCATAGGATTCTGCCGAAACATTCATTGGTGTGATGCAAAGAATCAATACGAGCATCACGCAAAGAATTCTCGACAGACCATTTTTTAATGTGATCATAAAAAAACCTCCTGTTCGTTTTGTCATATCATTATTATACAACGAACAGGAGATAAATATTTTTAACGATACATTACAATAGTATGAATGCATGTAACATTTTTATGACACTTAGAATAATTAAGATATGCCTCTTAATCCCACCAGAAGAACCATTTGTCGGATTGAAGGAGACAGTCTGCCCACTGCCCAATGGTGCAGTCACTACAACACTGTTCAATAAGATCCGGACAAAATGCATAATGCTCGGTTGCAATGGAGACTGCTTCGGTTTCGTCAGAAGGTTTTTTCGGTGCAAAACCTTCTACCATATCTTCGCAGATTACGGCAGGAACAAATTGCCATTCCTCATACCATTTTTTGAAGATTGACATCATATATTCTGTTGGAGGACACTCACGAAAGCCCCCCATTGGAACCCAGGCAAATATTTCCCAAGGGTTTTGGGTAGGAACCTTGGCGATGAGTACTTCTAAGGTTTCATCCCAGTCGGGAGGAAGAAATCCTGCAAAGTCGTTGATTCCCTGTCCACGTTCTACATCACTTACTACATCCTTCCAGTCTTCGCCGGAAGAGGCAATATCTTTTTTGATTTCGTCAAGGTAGCCGGCAAGAATCGCCGCCCCATCATGATTTTTATATTCTTTCAGATAATACTCTGGTTTTTTGCATTTTTTTAAAGTATCTGCAAGGTGTTTGCCCGGTACAATGATGACCGGAGTAAATCCAGATTGCTCGCCCTGTGACTTGATTGCATAAAACATCTCTAGTAAACGAGTTGCATTCTGCTGTGGTTCCACCACAATACTTTCGCAGGCAAGAAGTTTTTTGATTTTCTTTGTATACTTATCCATAATTACTCTCTCCCGTTGATTTCGTCAATGATGCCAGGAATTTCGGATGGATGGGAAATGATTTTATAAGGATGAAAGGCTGCAAGCTCTTCATATTCACGGAATCCCCATAATACCCCGATCGTTACCATTCCGGCGGCAATTCCGGTTTTCATATCTGTGTTTGTGTCGCCAATATATAAGCATTCCTCTGGTTTACAGCCGAAAATGTCTGCTAATCGAAGTGCCCCGCTTGGATCTGGTTTTTTTGGTACCCCGTCAATCTGTCCGGCTGTTTCATCAAAATACTGTGGTCCGAAAAAGACACGGATATTTTCAATCGCCTGTGCATCTGGTTTGTTTGAAAAACAGGCTACTTTTAAGTCTCTCTTTCGAAGCTCGCCGAGCATGTCGATGATGCCATCATATGGAGCAACTCCATGAAGACTGTGTTCGGAGAAAAATTCGATATAGTTTTTACAGGTTTCTTCGTAGTGGAGATCAAAATCCGGATCCTTTAGAAAGGTGAGAGAACGACGAATCTGATTGTAATACCCGTCGCCAACCATCCATTTGAACTCATCCCTTGGAATTTCACCAAGCCCATAGCCTCTTGTTACTGCATTTGTGCAATAGGAGAGTGCATCGAGTGTATCTAATAACGTTCCATCTAAGTCAAATATACATGCTTTGATCATGTTTGTTCCTTCTTTCCTGAGGTAGTTGATGATATGAAATCACCTGTTTTTATTTTATCGTATCTTGCAAAAATAGAAAAGATGATAATTTTCACTGTTTGTGCTATACTTTAAATAACTATGCAATCATTTATATAGAAAAAGGAAATAATTATGAGTTTTGTATCAATTTTAGCCCAAATTCGCGAGTTTTTCATTGTTGCAGCACCAGCTTCTTTGGTACTCACATTGATTTTTGCCGCTTTTCATAGATTTATTTTAAAAAAGAAGATGCCGGTCTGGAAGATCATTACCGGTTTTTTACTCATTCTGATTATCGCATTTATCGCTTATTTAACCTTCTATACGAGAAGTGAAACCTATGCAAGCTATGATATACATGCCTTTCGATCTTACCGCGAAGCCTGGAACTCCTTTTCCATAAGGAACTGGCAGCTTGTGATTTTTAATATTCTGGTATTTCTGCCAATTGGATTTTTGCTTCCGCTCACACTTGATATTATGAGAAAAGGCTACCGTACAACAATTGTTGGTGCGCTGTTTTCTGCCGGAATCGAATTCGGACAGTATTATACAAAGCTTGGACTGTGCGAGTTAGATGATCTGATCAACAACACCATCGGTATCATCCTTGGATATTGCATTTTCCGCGTTCTCTTTACCTTTGTGGATGATAAAAAGTTTAAGTGGGTAAAATGCATCCTTGCGCTCATTCCAATTAGTATCATCCTGGGAGGCTTTGCTTCCATGTATTATATTTATGAAAATCAGCCATTTGGCAATCTGCCAATCAATTATACTTATCAGGTAGATATGTCAAATACGGACTGCCGTGTTCAGTTAGGTGTACTCTTACGTTCTCAAAAGAACGAAGGACATATCTATATTCCGAAATCCTATAGTAAAAAACAGGCAGAGGCATTTGCTGCCCATCAGCTTAATCGAATGGGAGTGGAAGGAAAGAACAAATTAAGCTATGATGGTTCACTTTTAACATTAAAGCGTGGCAATTACCGCATGATCGTGAATTTAGACGACCAGTCCTATCATATTTCCCGTCTGGCAGAAGAAAATATGGATATTCAGGCGGATATGGGAATTTTAAATGTGAAAAAGAAATTACAGGAATACGATATTGAGATTCCGAAAGGTGCAGTGCTTACAAAGCCAGAAGAAGGAGCCTACGTCTGGAGCATTGAAAGAAATGACGAACATGCTTCTGGGGTGACAGGAACACTTTACTGCCGTACGACTCAGGAGGGAGAGATTTTCGAAATTGAAAACCGCATGATCACATTTGACAGCGATGTGCGTGTGAAACTCATTTCCGAACGCGAAGCAGCAGATCGTTTAAAGAATGGATATTTCTACTGGGATATTCATAATGGAGAAATTCTTACCTTAAAGATTACCGGTTTGGAATTGACCTATTCCCAGGATAGCAAGGGGTATTATCAGCCGGTTTACTTATTCCATTGTGTAGTAAATGGGGAAAACAGAGATTTTGTTATTCCGGCTTACGAACAGACAGATTTTACAGAGATTTATAAGACTTATATAGAAAAGATAAAGGAGAGAATCAATCGATGATTTTTGATACACACGCCCACTATGATGACGGGGCATTTGATGAAGACAGAGCGCTTCTTTTAGATTCCATGAAGGAACAGGGCATTGAGCGAATTGTGAACATTTCTTCCGATTTTGCGAGTATTCAGAAAACCCTGGATTTGACAAAAGCATATGATTTTATCTATGGTGCAGTCGGCATTCACCCAAGTGACTGTGGGGAATTAGAAAAAAGCCAGATTGAATATATCAGAGAAAAGAGCAAAGAAGATAAGATCCTTGCCATCGGTGAGATTGGCCTGGATTATTACTGGGACAATGTACCAAGGGATGTTCAGAAATGGTGGTTTGAAGCACAGATGGAAGTGGCGAGAGAGGAAAAGCTTCCGGTGGTCATTCATAGCCGTGATGCCGCAAAGGATACGATGGATATGATGAAGGCACTTCGCGCAGAAGAAATCGGTGGTGTCGTTCATTGTTATTCCTATTCTGTGGAGATGGCGAAGACATTTTTAGATATGGGATTTTACATTGGAATTGGTGGCGTTGTAACCTTTAAGAATTCGAAGAAGTTAAAGGAAGTAGCGAAGTATGTACCACTTGACCGTATCGTATTAGAGACAGACTGTCCTTATCTCTCCCCGGTACCATATCGTGGAAAGAGAAATTCAAGCTTACATCTTCCTTATGTAGTGACCGAAATAGCAGCACTTCGTGGTATTTCCGAGGAAGAAGTAGTAAAAGCAACTTATCAGAATACATTAGATTTATATAGAATGGAACAGTAATTATGAATGAAAAATTAAGCAATCCTCAAAAGACAATTGAGGTGATTCAGAAATATGATTTTGCCTTTCAAAAGAAATTCGGGCAGAATTTCCTGATTGATGCACACGTGCTCGATAAGATTATCGACGCAGCAGATGTGGGCCCGGAGGATTTCGTCATTGAAATCGGACCGGGAATTGGAACGCTGACACAGTATCTTTGTGAAAATGCCAGAGAAGTGGCAGCAATTGAAATTGATACCAACTTAATACCAATCTTACAGGACACGTTATCTGCCTATGACAACATTACAATCATCAATGAAGACGTATTAAAGGTCGATATCGCTGCTCTTGCAGAAGAAAAGAATGGAGGAAAGCCGATCAAGGTTGTGGCAAACCTTCCATATTATATTACAACCCCGATCATTATGGGATTATTTGAAAATCATGTGCCAATTGAGAGTATCACCGTTATGGTGCAGAAGGAAGTAGCAGACCGCATGCAGGTTGGACCTGGCACAAAGGACTACGGTGCGCTTTCCCTAGCGGTTCAGTATTATGCAAAGCCATATATCGTGGCAAATGTACCGCCAAACTGCTTTATGCCTAGACCGAAGGTAGGTTCTGCAGTGATTCGTCTGACGAGACATAAAGAAATGCCGGTAACCGTAAAAGATGAAGCATTCATGTTCAAATTGATCCGTGCAGCATTTAATCAGCGCAGAAAAACTCTTCAGAACGGCTTAAACAACTCACAGGAGATTTCTGTGAACAAGGCGGAGGTAGTTGCTGCTCTAGAACAGCTTGGTTTATCTCCGACAATTCGTGGAGAAAAGCTTACGTTAGAACAATTTGCAGCATTAAGCGATCTCCTTATGCCACAGTAGGAGGGGTTGACGATGAATCTGTATATTACACTTTTTATTGTTGTTATTGTTGGAATTATTCTGTTTGCTCTGTATCTTTTGGCAATAAAACCAAATGATGACGAAGAACGAAGAAAAGCTTTAAAACCGTTAGAAGACCGTGGGGTTGCCCACCGAGGAATTTTTAATAATAAAGGAGATGCTCCGGAAAATTCTCTTTTGGCTTATCAAAGAGCCGTAGAATACAACGTAGCCTTCGAATGTGATGTTCATTTGACAAAGGATGGAAAGCTTGCGATGCTTCATGATCCGAATTTAAAGAGAATGTGTGGCGTGGACATCCCGATGAATGAGCTTACTTATGAGGAAATTTGTCAATATCGATTAAAGGATTCCGATCAGGTAATCCCGCTTCTTGATGATGTGCTTGAGATGGTTCATGGACAGGTTCCGATTGTGTTAGAAATCAAGCCACATGGAAATTATAAAGAGACGATTGTAAAAGTTGCCGAAAGAATGGATGCTTACGAGGGTTTCTGGGTATTAGAATCCTTCCATCCGTCAATTCTTCGCTGGTTTTATAAGAATCGTCCGGAAATTATCAGAGGACAGTTATCAACGGATATGTTTCGAAACCATCTTGGCAAGAATCTGTTCGAAAAGATTATTATTACAACTTTAGTGACAAACTTTCTTGTAAAACCGGATTTTATTTCCTATAACTACAAGCATAGACGAAACATTTTCTATCGTCTGATGCGAAAGCTGTACCGCTGTGGAAATGCCGGATGGACCTTCCGAAGCAAAAAAGCGGTGCGAAAATATGGAAAGCGTTTTGATACGATTATTTTTGATGGGTTTATTCCGAAACATTTAGAGAAAGAACATAAATAGATATGTGGAACATACTTGGAATAGAAAAAACAACCGATGAGGCAGCAATTAAGGATGCCTATCGTAAACAATTGATTTATGCGAATCCGGAGGAGCATCCGGAAGAATTTAAAGCACTTCGAAGTGCATATGAAGAAGCCTGTGCGTGGGCTGCAAATGCGAAACGCGAAAAGGGTCCATTAGAACAGTGGGTCTTCGATATGGAAGAGCTTTATAACAATTTTTATTACCGCGTCGATGAGGATGAATGGGACGAGATTTTTGAAAATGAGATTTGCAGCGATTTAGATACAGAAGTGGAAGCGCGTGATGCAATGATTACTTTTTTGATGCATCATTATCTGGTTCCTAGATTTGTCTGGAAAAAGATGTGGGATACTTTTGAATTTGAAGAAAATAAAGAGCAGATTATCGAGAAGATTTCAATTGATTATTATAATTACTTTGAACATCGTGCCAACAACGATGATTTATTTGACTACCAGTTGTTTGAAGGCCCGGAAGATGCAGATTATGACCAGTTTATTACCGATGCCTCGATGTTGAAATTACACAACGATGAGGGGGCATTTGACAAGGCAGAACAGGCAGCCGAAAGGGTTCGAAGCAGTGCCATTCATCATCCTTATGTGGATATTGAAGTAGCAAGACTTTCCTATTATAAAGGAAGTGATGACTGGAAGGTGATTCTTGCTGATTTAGAGGCAGAGCTATATGAAGATCCATACCTGTTTGATCTTCAGGCGGAAATTAAGATGGAGGCTGGCGATTACGAAGGAGCTCTCCCTTATTTGAAAAATGCTTACGAAGCGGGAACAAATTATATTCAGATTACGAGACATTATGTAAAAGCCCTGTATGAGACAGGAAAATATGAAGAAGGCAAAGCCATTTGCCTCGATATGTTAGAAGATAAAGTGCCGGATGACTATGTGTGCGAGGTATTGATGGAAATCAACGAAGAACTCATCAAACTTTGGAAGGATGTTCCGGAGAAAAAGATGGATTTAGGCTGGTGCTACTATCAGAATCAGCGTTTTGAGGATTGTCGCGAGCTTCTTCGTACGATGGAACCAGAGGGAGAATGGGAATTTGACTATTACAATCTCCTTGCCCGTGTGTTGCTTGAAACAAAAGAATTTGAAACGGGCTATGATATGACGAAAATCTGGATCCGAAATATCGAGCATTTAAAAGGCGATGAGAAGGATTATATCCGAAAAAGCCGCCGATACGGCTATGCTCATTTTATTGCATCCATGTTTTGCTTAGAACTTGGTCAGGATGAAAAAGCGGATGCGTACTTAAATCGTGCCATTGAGCTTGACCACGAGCAGATGGATCTTTTGATGTATCGGGAACGTCGTATGGATTGTTTCCTGACAAATCGACGTTTTGAGGACTGCATTCATGAAGCGAATCTGTGTTTAGAGTTAAGTGAATTTTTCTTCCCGGCTTATGTATATCGCCAGGAGGCAAATGCCGGACTTTACCGTGTGCAACAGGTAATCGATGATTTTCATCGTTGTGTAGAGCTAGCTCCGAATCAGGGAAAACCATATGTGACCTTGCTTCGTATGATGATGGAATTTAATGCGGCAAATGAGATTCCGCAGATTATTGAGATGGCAAAGAATAACGGAGTAGAGGATCCGGAATTTGAATTTTATGCTCTGGATTATGAACGTCATCAGGTGCGAGAACCGGTTCGAATGCGGGAAATAGCGGGTAAGATGAAGGAACTGCTTGATAAACTCCCAGAGCAGGAAGGCGAAATCAGTTATAGTCTGGCATTGATTTTTGATGCTTTGCGCCATTTTGAAGGGGAAGAGCAGTTAGTTAAAAATTCGAAATTATCTTTAACTTATGCCAAAAAAGCAGTGAAAAAGAGAAACGATGTGCCACAGCATCACTGGCTGCTCGGAGACATTTATCAAGGTCAGGGAGAATATAAAAAAGCGGTGCATTGTTACCAGCGTGTGATTGAACTTGATCCATCCATGATGGATGCCTATATTGATCTTGGAAATGCGTATCAGCAGTTAAAAGAGACAAAAAAAGCCATTCAGGCATTTGAATGTGCGGTAAAAATTGATGACCGCCATGAGTTTATTCACAATACATTGATGAATCAGTATTTGAATCTGTTTTCCGATACCAGAAAACAGGAATACTATGAAAAAGCGATTATGCACGCGGACAGACAGTTAGAAATTGTCCAGAATGATTATTATTACAGAGAGCGTGCTTATGTATATATTGAAAATGCGGAATATGACAAAGCACTTGTGAATATGAAAAAATCCTATGAGTTAGCTCCGGAGGATCTTTATGCCTTAAGCAGCATGGGATATGTCTATCGACTGCTCGGACGCTACGAGGAAGCGATTGCATTTTATAAACTAGCAGAGCCACATGCTGAGACGGACCAGCAAAAATATGGTTTGTATCACTGGTGGGCGCCAATTTATACGAGAAATGGGCAGTTTGAAGAAGCGATTGCCTGCTTAGAACGCTGTCTTGCAATCAATCCGAAGGCTGCTGAGATCCATGAAGAGATGGGAGAAAACTATTTCCGCATGCAGGATTATAAAAAGGCAATCAAATATTACGAAAAAGCGATTAAGGAAAACGAATACACCAATCCATATGTATTAAGAGATTTGGCGCGAGCTTATTATTACAATAAGAATCCGCTTAAGTGCCGTCGTGCTTTAAAACAGATTGAAATAGAATTTCAGGATGATGCAAGAGTGATTACGCGTTTGGGAGAATTTTATCTGGAGGATAAAAATGACCCGAAAAATGCTGCCCACTTCTTTAAAAAAGCTTGTGACAAAACCTTTGAAGAGCCATATATGTATCTAGTGGAAGCATTAGCGAAGCTTGGAAAACATGAGGAAGCCAAAAAGATGTCCCTTATTGCAATAAAGATGTTAATAAAGCTTTATGGCTCTGTAGATGGATATCTGAATCATTACGGCAGAGTAAAATCTGTTTATTATAAACTCGCTTTGATGTATTATTACGCCGGAGAAGAGAAAGGCTTTAAGCAGAGCATGCAGGGAATGAAGGAGCAGTATATGTGCTACTTCTGTACTTATGGTGACTGCTTTGAGCAGCTTGTATTAGAAGCCTTTGTGGCAGCAGATGAAGGTCGCTATGCAGATGGCAGACGTTTCATCGAACAGGTTCTTTCTTTAGAACCTACAGATAGTCGTGCGGGCTGTCTGAAAAAATTGATAGAAAACAGATAGGAATGATTAAAGTTTATGATTATAGGAATCGATTTAGGAACAACCAATTCCCTGGCGGCATATTTTACGGAGGATGGACCTAAGATTATACCGAACCGTCTCGGGAAGAATATGACTCCGTCAGTGGTCTCAATCGATGAGGAGGAGCAGATTTTTGTGGGAGATACGGCGAAGGAACGCCAGATTCTCTATCCAGAAAGCTCTGCTAGTATATTTAAACGAAATATAGGAAGCAACAAAGAGTATATGCTTGGAACAAAGAAGTTTACAGCAGAGGAATTATCTTCTTTTGTTCTTCGAAGCCTTAAGGAGGATGCGGAAAGTTATCTTGGAGAAGAAGTAACTGAAGCGGTCATCAGTGTGCCAGCCTACTTTAATGAAGCAAGAAGAAAGGCAACAAAGCGTGCCGGAGAGCTTGCGGGGCTTAACGTAGAGCGTATTATCAGTGAACCAACAGCAGCAGCAATTGCTTATGGGCTTTATCAAAAGAACAAAAATACAAAATTTCTTGTCTTTGACTTAGGTGGAGGTACCTTTGACGTATCCATCTTAGAATTGTTCCATAACATTTTAGAGGTTCGAGCTGTTGCCGGAGATAATTATTTGGGAGGCGAGGATTTCACTCGTGTGTTAGAAGAATTATTTATCAAGGATACCGGACTTTCCGAAGATGATCTCGATGATAAATCCCGTGCCTTGATTCGTAAATCTGCAGAACAGTGCAAGCTTGCTTTTGCAACAGAAAATGCTTACACCATGAAGGCTACGATTGATGGAGAAAGTTATTCATCTACCATGACGATTGGCAGATTTGAAAAACGCTGTGAACCATTGCTTGCCCGCATCAAAAAGCCGGTTAAGAAATCTTTATCCGATGCAAAAATTAAGGTATCTGATATTGATGAAATCGTATTAGTCGGCGGAGGTACCCGTCTTCGTCTGGTTCGTAAATATGTTGCTAAATTATTTAAGAAGATGCCGAATACTTCCGTTCATCCGGATGAAGCAGTCGCTCTTGGTGCAGCCATTCAGGCAGCAATGAAAGAACGAAAAGAAGCAATCAAAGAAGTAATTTTAACGGATGTTTGTCCATTTACCCTTGGAACAGAGGTTGCCATTTCCCGTGGAGAAGATAAATACGAAGCGGGGCATTTTGCACCAATCATCGAACGAAATACGACGATACCAGCAAGCAGAACAGAGACTTTCCACACCATCCGTGATCACCAGACTCGCATAGAGATTCATGTTCTTCAGGGAGAAAGCAGATTTGCAGATAATAATGTATCACTTGGAACACTTGAAATTGATGTGCCAGATAATCTGGCGGGTGCTGAGAGCGTAGATGTGACTTATACCTACGATGTGAATTCTCTGCTAGAGGTTGAAGTAAAAGTAGTTTCTACCGGAGAGATCAAGCGAATGATCATCAAAAATCAGGATGTTAACATGACGGATGAGGAAATCGAAGCACGCATGCAGGAACTTTCCTATTTAAAGATACATCCAAGAGATCAGGAAGAGAACAAGTTACTCTTACTTCGCGGTGAGCGTATGTATGAAGAAAACACTGGAGAGACCAGACTGCAGATCGAGTTTGAGCTTCGCGAGTTTGAGCGAGTACTTAATACAAGAGATGAAATCGCGATTGCAGATGCGAGAAAGACGCTAAAGGCAGTGCTAGATGAGCTCGAAGATGTGTGGTAAAAATGAAATAGAATTATATTTATATAGAAGAAACTCACTTTTTAGTGGGTTTCTTTTTCTATGGAAAACTTGTTGACAATACTTGCAAATTAGGCTATACTAGTATTCTGTATCATAATGGCTTATTATGCATTTAGATACATGTAGTAAGATAACAATATTTCATTTACAAGGGGTGAAACGTCGATGGAAAAGAACAGAATTCGTCCAGTGAAATCCGGAACAAAGAATAGAGTAAGTTACGCTAGACAGAACGACGTCTTAGATGTACCAAATCTGATTGAAATCCAGAAAGACTCTTACCAGTGGTTCTTAGATGAAGGATTAAAAGAAGTTTTTGAAGATATTTCTCCGATTGAAGATTACAATGGTCTTTTAAGTTTAGAATTTGTTGATTTTGACTTATGCAGAGACGAAACAAAATACACAATCGAAGAATGTAAAGAAAGAGATGCAACATATGCAGCTCCTTTGAAGGTGAGAGTAAGATTACATAATAAGGAAGATGATGAATACAAAACACACGATATTTTCATGGGTGATCTTCCACTGATGACAGAAACAGGAACATTCGTAATTAACGGTGCAGAACGAGTAATCGTTTCTCAGTTAGTACGTTCTCCTGGTATTTACTATGTTATCGGCCATGATAAAATCGGTAAGGAATTATATTCTTGTACTGTAATCCCTAACCGTGGTGCATGGTTAGAATACGAAACAGATTCTAATGATGTATTCCATGTAC
>JAKSRP010000050.1 GCA_024403555.1 Lachnospiraceae bacterium
AACCCACGTATCCAGCTTGGAAGGCTGGTGTTCTACCATTGAACTACACCCGCATGAAATTGTAAAAAAAATATCGGGGTGACAGGATTCGAACCTGCGGCCTCTTGATCCCAAATCAAGCGCTCTAGCCAAGCTGAGCCACACCCCGATAATGCTAGTACGTTTCTCAACGCAAGATATATATTACCATCTGATATAGATCTTGTCAACAACAAAATTTAGTTTTTTTGATATGTTTTTTGATATGCTGACTTTGAGATATTTCATATCAATAATCGATACATTTTCACACCCAAGCAGGACAGCATAAAGAGTTTCGCAAGCGAAACTCTCGCTCAAAGAACAGTCACGACAGCGACAGTCATCTTTCCACAAAGTTCACATCAAAAAACAGCCTGGTCAGGCTATCGCCAAACCAGGCAGTCTACTCACTTCAATCATTCAATTTCTGATTTTCTAAAATAACCGAAAGAATCTAAAAAGATTATTCTTCTTCAGCTTCTGCTTCTTCCTCAGCTTCTTCTGCTGCTTCAGCTTCTTCTTCGGATTCTTCTTTTTCAAGATCTTCATAGAAATCTTCGTCGAAGTTTTCATCAAAATCATCATCAAAATCTTCTAAATAATCAGGAGTCATGTAACGATATACGCCATAAGCGATACCAGCGATTGCTGCAATAGCTCCTACGATTGCAAGAATGAAAACAAATTTTTTCTGGCATTCATCTTTTTTGTTGATCATTTCTGCGATTTTTAATCCTGCGATTAATTCTGTAATATTATCTCTCATTTTAAGCATCCCTTTCTCTTTTGAAAATATTTTTTAAGATCACGTTCTTATTGATATAATTATAACATTATTGCCATAAAAAAACTATAAAATAATCTATAAATTTTATTATAAAATGAATCATATTCACTTATCCGTCAAGCAGCACCTTAAACCTTCTTAAGCTTCGCAAATGATGCAAACATCTTTTTACGGCCAACACGTTCAAATTCAACCGTTACTTCGTAATCACGGCCACCTTTGACAAGCTCGACAACAACGCCACGGCCAAACTTCACATGACTAACGGTATCACCAACCTCATAATCCACAGACGCAGAGCTGCCAAAACCAAAATCTTTTGCCTTCGCCTGAGATCTCTGATAATAAGGCTTTCTGCTTTCCATATTACGATTAGTTGAAAAAAGTGACTTCGCTGGATCCTTAGATTTCAAATTCACCCCTCGATCTAACGCAAGGAGAGTTTCCGGAATCTCGTCTACAAAACGAGACACTTTATTAAACTGCATACGTCCATGCATCATACGATGCTTTGCAGCACTGATATATAATTTCTGCTTCGCACGGGTGATACCAACATAGCAAAGTCTGCGCTCCTCTTCGATATCATCCTTATCATCAGACATTAACGTCATATAACTAGGGAAGATACCATCCTCCATACCAACTAAAAATACATAAGGGAATTCAAGCCCCTTTGCACTGTGAAGAGTCATCAATACAACCCTGTCATCAGACTGATCTAACGAATCCACATCCGCAACAAGAGCAATTTCTTCAAGCAATTCTCCAAGAGTAGGATTCTCTGCGGAAAGCTCATATTCTGTAATCTTATTCAATAATTCATCGATATTTTCAAGTCTTGCTTTTGCTTCCTCAGAATCATCTGCCTGAAGGTCAATCAGATACCCCGTTCCTTCCGTCACAGCCTGGAAAAGCTCCACGAGAGTACCATTTGCCGCCACCTTGCGGAAACCCTCAATTTGAGCCGCAAAATCAAGCACCTTATTCGCAGCACTCTTAAGCGTAGGAATGTTGTACGCTTCCCTGCATGCATCCATAAAGCTCATTTCCTGTTCAAATGCGTAGTTCGCCACCTTATTGATCGTCGTCGCGCCAATGCCTCGTTTTGGCACATTTATAATACGGCGAACTGCCAGGTCATCATACCCATTATCGATCACCTTAAGATACGCCAAGATATCTTTTACTTCCTTACGGGAATAAAAGTTGATGCCACCCACGATTTTGTATGGAATATTCTTAAGCAAAAACTTTTCTTCAAGCACACGAGACTGTGCATTCGTACGGTATAAAATCGCCATATCTTTATAGGCAATACCATCCCTGTTCTTGCGCTCGATTTCATTAAGCACCTGCTGCGCTTCATCATATTCCGTCTCATACTGATGGAAATCAATCGGCTCACCAGCTTCATTCTCTGTCCACAGACGCTTCGCCTTACGACCTTTGTTATTGCGAATGACTTCATTGGCCGCATTCAGAATATTCTGCGTAGAACGATAATTCTGTTCAAGCTTAATAACTGTCGCTTCCTTGAAAATGTTCTCAAAATTCAAAATATTGTAAATATTAGCCCCTCTGAACTTGTAAATGGACTGATCATCGTCCCCAACTACACAAAGGTTTCTATGTTTTCTTGCAAGCATGCTCACAAATGTGAACTGAACCGTGTTCGTATCCTGGTACTCATCCACCATGATATATTTCAGACGGTTCTGGAAAATCTCAAGAACTTCCGGATGGAACTGGAACAACTCTACCGTCTTTACAAGCAAATCATCAAAATCTAGCGCATTATTTGCCTTCAGCTGCTTCTGATATTCGGTATAAATCTTGGCAACCTGGCTTTCACGAAACTTGCCACGGTTCTGCATCTCATATTCAGAAGGAGTGATCAGCTCATCCTTTGCCTTAGAAATCGCACCAAGCACAGAGCGCTCCGGAAACTGCTTTTTATCAATATTCAAGCGCTTCATAACGTCACGAACGACCGTTTTCTGGTCATCTGTGTCATAGATGGTAAAATGTCTGTCGTAACCAATCAAATCGATGTATTGGCGCAAAATACGCACACAGGCAGAATGGAAAGTGCTTACCCAGATGTGTTCCGAGCCAAAACCAACTAACGCATCTACTCGCTCACGCATCTCAGCCGCCGCCTTGTTCGTAAATGTAATTGCCATAATGTTATATGGGTTAACGCCAATCTCTTCGATCAGATATGCAATTCGATGAGTCAGCACACGGGTTTTGCCAGAGCCCGCACCCGCAAGCAAGAGCAACGGTCCTTCTGTGCAAAAAACCGCATCCCTTTGTTGTTCATTCAATGTATCATAAATACTCATATACTATTTGTAACTCCTTATAAAACAAACGTTCGAATATTCCTATTATAGCGCAAAAAGCACCGCCACGCAATAGCGCGGCAGCGACAAAAAAGCCGTGGGACGATTATAAAATCGCCACACGGCAAAAAATTCACTTAATTCTGATATCTTCTTAATGTATCCACAATTCGATCCACGGTTCCCTGGAATCCATACGCTGCAGTATTCAGTGCAAGATCATAATTTACGGCATCCTTCCAGTCAAGGCCGGTAAAGAATTCATAATATTTTCCATAGGTATCATCCTGTTTCTTCACAAGCTTTCTGGCCTGTTTCAGGTTTATCTTTTTATTACCATGCATAACCCTTTCCACGCGAAGATCGAAAGGCGCAGTCAGATAAATACTGATATGTGGAATGTTGTGATTTGTTAAAATCGCACTTGCACAGTGCCCCATGATAACAAAGTCCTCTTCCAAAGCAAGATTCTGTAAAAGTTCACTCTGGTTGAAGAATACGGCATCTCTCTTAGAAAGTCCATGATAACGGTTAAAATCCTTTAAACGCTGGAATAATCCCTTTTTCTGATCCTGCGCAAAGGCAACCTCATCAGGATCTGCATAGATATACTCAGCCTTATTTAAGGCATCACGGTCGTATGAGAATCCGCCGTGATCATGAATATAATCCTTTTCCGCATCCAGACGCTTTAATACTTCGTCAAAGATTTCATCATCATAATAGTTGATGTGAAGTTTATCTGCTACTTCAAAACCAATTCCGGTACCACCACATCCATATGCTCGTTCGATACAGATGATAAAATGGTCATGCTCTCCAAATCGATGTGTAAAGGAAGCCTTCGAAAGAAGCTCTGCACGCTGCTTATCTAAAATATCTGCATGAATCTGACTATCAGGAAGCTCCATAACCTCATTGAGAATCTGTTCATACTCACGCATCAGTTGCTTGCGGGCCTGATCATTTTGAATCGTACGTGCCATGTTAGAAATCAGTGCAAGCTCACTTCGAAGGACGTATCCTTCTCCCGCTTCCATTTTCTCCACCATATCTTCAATAGCATTTACACGGCCAATATTAAATACTCGCCCCAAACTAGATCCAAGCAACATATAAACCTGTTCATCAAGGTAATAAATCTTGGCAGCAAGCTTCTGAAGTTCTTCATGTGTATATTGCTTCATATCTTTCTACCCCCTTACCTAATGAAAAATACCAAAGTATCAATCAAAAATACTGGTACTAAAATCTTAAATGCCCAGAACACATATCCAAAGAAAGAAGGCATTTTGATACCATTTTCATCGGAAATTGCTTTTACCATGAAGTTCGGTGCGTTACCGATATAGGAGTTTGCCCCCATAAATACCGCACCACAGGAAATGGCAAGCAGCATGTTATACGGAATATAACCAAGACTTGTCATAATACCTTCTGCGTACTTCATCGCTCCGGTTGTTGTCAGGAATACAAGGTATGTTGGTGTGTTGTCTAAGAAGCTTGAAAGCGCCCCTGTCACCCAGAACATCTGGATTGGACGAGTCAGTCCAAGCTGTGGACCTAATACCTTTAAAATCATAAGTGCAGGCTGCATTGTGATAAAAATGCCGATGAAAAGCACTGCAACTTCTTCGATCGCACCCCATGTAAAATGGTTTGCAATTCGGATTTCCTTCTTTGTTGTCTTAAAGGATAATCCTGCTGCCACTAAAATAATGACACATTCAATAATTGCCGGCACAGTAAGCACAACTTCCCCAAAAAGGTGAATACCAAGCACTTCTCCGGAAGCATTTTGCATAAATGCCATATCCGGAAGCACACCGCTTAAAATAACTGCTGCAACGATCATTGCAATAAAAATCAGGTTATGAAGACCCTTTAACGTAATCTTCGTACCCGGTTTACGAATATCCGGCATAAGCCCTTCGCGAATGTCCTTCTGATAATTCTTACGGTCAATAAAATAAAAGATGGTAAGAACTAAAATCATATTAAAAATTAAAATCGGCAAGATGTGCATACTCCAGAAGAAAGGAACTCCTCGGGAAAAGCCCATTAAAAGTGGCGGATCACCAATCGGTGTCAAACATCCACCCATGTTTGATACAAGGAAAATAAAGAAAACCATGATATGCGATCTTCTCTTTCTCCAGGAATTCATCTTAATCACCGGTCTGACCATCAGCATGGAAGAACCTGTCGTTCCGATTACACTTGATAATACAGTTCCAATGGTAAGCAAAATAATATTTACTCGCGGGGAACCTGCTAAATCCCCTTCCATCGTAATGTTGCCGGCTACACAATATAATCCAAATAATAAGACAATAAATGTCAGGTAGTCGTTTACAATACATTCCAACACGGTTTCAAACGCATGTGCCGGTCCAAATAGTGCGGTAAATGGCACAATAAATAATACAGACCAGAGTGCTACCATGATTGGACGGTTTTTCTCCCACCATTCTTCTTTTACAAGAGGAAAAATTGCAATGCTAAGTAATAGCCCTGCAAATGGGATACACAACCAAGCTGGTAAATTTTCCATCTTTTTTGTCCTCCTTATGTACAATGGTAAATCATGTAGGCTATTGTATTCCTACTTAGAATGTATTGTCAATTCAATTTTAAATCATTTATTACAACACTAATAATTAGAGTACCATCTTAACGCTTCCATAAATCCCAGCTAAATTGCCAAGAGTCGCTACTTTAAACTCTGTATCACGGGATGCATGGAATGCATATTTTACAAAATGTTTTTTGATGGCATCGATTAAGATATCGCCTGCTTTGCTCATTCCGCCACCAATAACGAAGCTTTCAGGATCCATAACACAGGAAATGTAAGCAAGTGCTTTTCCAAGCATTTTTCCTGTTTCATCTACGATGTGAAGCGCTACTTCATCCCCTTCTCTTGCAAAATCAAATACTTCTTTCGAGGTGATATTTTCTACTTCACGTAATTTTGTCGCAATTTCAGCATGTTCTTCTACATATTTTTTTGCAACTCTTGCCACACCATTTGCAGAAGTGTACTGTTCGAGACAGCCGCATTTACCACAGCCACAAACCTCTGTTTCGTCGTCTACCATAGTCATATGGCCGATTTCACCAGCTGCACCATTGGTTCCAGGAACGATTTTTCCGTTTAAGATCACACCACCGCCAACTCCGGTTCCAAGAGTTACCATTACAATGCTAGAATGACCTTTACCGCCACCCATCCACATTTCGCCGAGTGCAGCAACATTTGCATCGTTACCAACTTCTGTTGTAAGACCTGTTAATGCTTTCATCTCTTTTGCAGCATTGAATACGCCCCAGCCTAAGTTTACACAGCCAAGTACACAGCCTTCATCATCAACAGGACCAGGAACGCCCATTCCAATACCTTCTACTTCGCCAATTGCAATCCCTTTTTCTGCTAATTTTGCATTGATTGCTTCTGCGATATCTGGAAGGATGTTCGCACCGCCATCTTCTGTGCGGGTTTTGATTTCCCATGTATCCATTAATTCACCATTTGTCTTAAATAATCCAATTTTTACGGTTGTTCCACCGATGTCTACGCCAAATGCATATTTTTTCATGATAAATGCCTCCTAAAATATATGAAATTCATGTTGAGCAAATCACTTGTATCAGCTAAAAACTCTGCTATAATTTTATTCCTTTCAAACAGAATATGCAACTAGACCTTGTTTTCATCTTTTTATAATTATATAATAAATAGCAGCGAAAATATTTCGAACAAGAGGATAAGTACTATGACTGAATTTACAAAGCTTCTGGATTCATTTTTACATCTTGATCATATCAATCCGGAAGACCTTCCAAACATAGATTTATATATGGATCAGGTTACAACCTTTATGGAATCTCAGCTTTCCGGCTGTAAGAGAAGTGAGGATGACAAGATTCTGACGAAAACCATGATCAATAATTATTCCAAGAATAAGCTTCTTCCACCATCTGATAAAAAGAAGTATTCCAAGGATCACATTATTCTTCTCATTTTCATCTACTATTTGAAGAACTTTTTATCTATTTCTGATATCAAGGCGTTGATGACTCCACTGTCAAATGCTTTTCATGATAATAAGAATGCAACCATATCCATGGAAGACATTTATAAAGAGCTTCACGACATGATCACGGATCATCATGACACCTTCCGCGAAGATGTATTTGATATTTACAAAGACAGTCAGAAAAGCTTTAGCGACGTGCCTGATGAAAGGCAGAAAGAGTTATTGTCCCACATGGCATTTATCTTCAGCCTTTCTTATGACATATATTTAAAGAAGCAGATTATCGAAGGTATTATCGATCAGTACATTCCTGCAGAAGAGATGAAGGTTTCCTCAAAAGCTGCAAAGGACAAAAAAAACAAGAGAAAATAAGAATCAATTATAAAAGGGCGTTGCGAGTAGCTGATTTTAATCAGCTACTGCAACAGCCCCACTAAAAAAGTGTCTTCGACACTCTCAACTCCCCTGCCCCTCATTCTTTGAGGGGTG
>JAKSRP010000051.1 GCA_024403555.1 Lachnospiraceae bacterium
AATGCCAGAAAAATCTTTGCTGCAATTTCCAATATCTGATCATGCGTTTATCCTGTAAATATTAAATTATCACGTTGATTAAATCCTCTATATATGGTATTCTATAAGTCGGGTGTAAATGAATTAACAAACCATTTTCACATGGTTTTTAGGAGGATAGATTAAGATGTATATCAAGCAGTTAAATGTATTTACAGAAAACAGACATGGAAAATTAGAAGAAGTTTATTCTATTTTAGCAAAGAATGAAATTAATGTAATTTCTACAACAATCGCAGACGTAAGCGAATATGGACTTGTTCGTATGGTAGTTTCTGATCCAATGAAAGCGAAAGAAGTGTTAGTAGAGAACGAATATTCCGCTTCTTTAACAGACGTTCTTGCAGTAAAATTACCTAACGTAGTAGGTTCCCTTCAGACAATGATTCAGGTGCTTACTTTTAGCGGCGTATCTATTTCTTATCTTTATACAATGGCAACAGGTGAAACATCGGCTTCCATGGTAGTAAAAGTTTCTGAGCCAGACCGTGCATTAGAAGCATTAGAAGAGAATGGATACAAAGTATTCTCTCCAGAAGAAGCTTATGCGATTACTGCATAATTATGTTTGGATATATTACAACAAACCAAATGGAATTAAAAATGAAAGACTTTTATACTTATCAGGCATGCTACTGCGGATTGTGTCACAGTTTAAAGAACAATCGTGGTCAGCGTGCCCGATTAGTTTTAAGCTATGACATGACATTTGTGGCGATGCTGCTTCAGGGGTTGTATGAGCCTTCTATTGTGAAGAAGAGCATTCGTTGTCCATTTCATCCACTACAGAAAAAGCAGGTGATTATGTCGGAGTTGTCTGCCTACGCGGGTGATATGAATTTGCTTCTTGCCTATCACAATCTGGTGGATGACTGGAAGGATGACAAGAGTGTAAAGAGTCTTTTGTTTTTGAAGAATATTGAAAAAACCTACAAAGAGGCGGCTAAGAAGTATCCTCGCCAGCAAAAAGCGGTGCTAACTTACATGAAGAAGCTTGCTGTATGTGAAAGCAAGCCGGCTAAGGATAATATTGACGAGGCAGCAAACCTGACTGGCATCATGTTTGGCGAGATTCTTGTCTACAAGGAAGATGAGTGGGCTTCTACCCTGCGAGCACTAGGAAGCGCACTTGGCAAGTTCATTTACTACATGGACGCATACGATGACTTGTTAGAGAATGAAAAGACTGGAGCCTACAATCCGCTCATTGGGGTTTCTGAAGAAGTGATCGAAGACATCTTGAAGCTTATGATGGCTCAGGCATCGGATTGCTTTGAATATTTGCCAATTGTAGAGCATGCAGAAATTTTAAGAAATATCATATATTCCGGCGTATGGATGAAATATGTCGAGATTAAGAAAAAAAGAATGGAAGAACCGAAGGAGTAGTAATTGTCCTTCGGTTTTTTGGTGTTGTGGAGGGAAGGTGGTGCTGTGCATCAGGGGAATTCGGCGTTTTGCCGGCAGAAATTTGGTCTTGTGGCGGGGTGTTGTGCCACAGAAATCATACATGTTATTTGTAATGCAGGAAATGTATTACAATCGAAACTTTTTCCTACTGTGGTACGAGAATTTTCATAAAAAGGATTATGTTTTTTAATATCTTTTTCTGTGGCACTGAGTTTATATTAATGATGGAGTACATGATAAAGTTTTTTTATTTGTAATACAAAATATTGCTTTAAAAGTATTATGAACAGGGAATTTTTCGGTGGTGGCACCTGATTATTGATTACAGAATTCGGTTTATTCTGTTGTGGTACACGGGCTGTGCCACAGTCGTGAAAACCTAAATTTATAATAAATTTTGAAAGAAAAAAAGTATTACGTGTGAAAACAATTAAATCTGTGGCACAACCGCCCACATCTCGTTCACATTTCAGACATAATTCTGTGCTATACTCATACATAAGATGAAGAAATTATGCAATCAGGAGAATCAGAATGGAAGAAATCAAAATCTTAGTAGTAGATGATGAAGCCCGCATGCGAAAGCTGGTAGGAGACTTCCTGAAAAAAAGTGGATATCTAGTTCTTGAGGCTGGGGATGGGGAAGAAGCAGAAGACATTTTCTTCTCTGACCACAAAATCGGGCTTGTAATATTAGATGTAATGATGCCAAAGCTTGACGGCTGGGAAGTGCTAAAAAACATCCGACAGGTTTCTGACGTGCCAGTCATTATGCTGACAGCAAGAACCCAGGAACAGGACGAGCTTCTTGGCTTTAAGCTCGGAGTCGATGAATATGTAACAAAACCTTTTAGTCCGAAAGTGCTGGTAGCGAGAGTAGAAGCGATTTTACGCCGCAGTGGCCAGATTACGGAAGATGAGCTTGTTGAAGGAAAAATCAAAGTCGACATGTCAGCTCATCAAGTTTATTCCAATGGTCAATGCATCGACTTAAGTGCGAAGGAATTCGAACTATTGGTTTATTTTATGAAGAATAAAAACAAGGCGTTACCAAGGGAAGCAATCTTAAATCATGTGTGGAACTTTGATTACGTTGGCGATGCAAGAACGATTGACACGCATGTGAAGAAATTAAGAAGTAAGCTGGGTGCTACAGGTAGCTACATCAAGACCATTTGGGGCGTGGGCTACAAATTTGAGGTTATTGAATGAACAGAATAAACCGTATGCGACATTCACTAAAATATCGTCTTGCAGTATTTGTCATACTTGCACTTGGGCTTTCGGTGGCCCTTTGTTTTGTGGCAAGTAAAACCTTGCTTAATGATTATTTTATTTACAGTGAGCGACGAAATATCAGCAAACTATATAAAGAAATTAGCGATACATTAAATGAGTCCGGGCAGATTGATTCTCTCTACCTGGAATCACTTTCCGGCCAGAAGAATGTCAAAATCATGATCGTGGAAAAGAAGGATGATGGATTTGGCAATAATTCTGTTGAAATGGTGTATAGTTCAGCGGGAAATGGCGGATATATGTATCGAGCCATGTATGAGCTTTTGCAGAATCTTAACAGCAGTGCCTTACTTCAGAGCGAGATGAATGAGCTTTATACGGAAATTCGGGAAAAGGGCTATGTGGTGCTTGATCATAAAAATGACCGTCTCGATCTGACTTCCATCGACTTGCTTGGGAGCCTTGGCGACGATTATCTCATCATTTTAGACTCCTCCATGGAAAGTCTTGAGACTGCAGCTAATATAGCAGTGCATTTTCTGGCGATTGCGAGTGTCATCGTGTCCGTGCTAGCGTCCATTTTCGTGTATTTTTACAGCAAACGAATGACGAGACCAATTGAGGAAATGTCTGAGATTGCGGGCAGGATGGCGAACTTAGATTTTGAGGCAGAGGTAACAAAACTTCCAGACGATGAGATTGGAAAACTTGGCAGAAGCATGAACAGTATGTCAAAACAGTTAGAGCACACAATTACAGAGCTTAAAAATGCCAATGTGGAGCTCCTTCGTGATAATGAGAAGAAGACGCAGATTGACGAGATGCGAAAGGAATTCTTATCCCATGTATCCCATGAACTAAAAACACCGATTGCACTGATTCAGGGGTATGCAGAAGGGCTGCTTGAAGGTGTGAGTGAAGATGAAGAGAGCAGAAATTACTATTGTGAAGTGATTATGGATGAGGCACAGAAGATGAATCAGATGCTTCAAGAGCTGTTAAGTTTGAATGAACTCGAATCTGGGCAGAATCAGTTAGACATAGAGCGATTTGATCTGTCGCAAATGTTAGATAGTGTCATATTAGCTAATCGTAAGCGCTTTGATCAAAAAGATGTGACTGTGAAGGCTTCTTATCCAGAAAAGCTATTCGTATGGGGCGATGCTCTTCGAATCGAGGATGTTATCAATAATTATATCAGCAATGCGTATAATTATTCGCCTCAAGGAGGAAGAGTGGAAGTTTATACAGAAAATCATGATGCAAATGTCAGGTTATGGGTATATAATATAGGAGACCGAATTCCAGAAGAAGAGCTTGATCAAATATGGATTAAGTTTTACAAGGTGGACAAAGCCAGAACCAGAGAATATGGGGGTAGCGGAATTGGGCTTTCCATCGTTGCTGCAATTATGCAGGCACATCATATGGCCTATGGTGTAGAAAACCGAGAGAATGGGGTCGCATTTTATATTGAGCTAGAAAAAGTTTAATTGTTGTAACGATTGAGATGATTTTAGAAAGAAGAGGAAGAGGAGTATAATAATGAACAGGATGAAAAGATTTGTGGCAGCATTGTTAGCCGTTGTGATGATTCTTAGTGTAATGAATCCGGCATCCGTGTCTGCAGCAACTCCAGAGAAATTCACGATTAAGTTAAAGGATACAACCTTTAAGAAAATCGATGCTGGAACAAAAGAAATCAAATATCCAGACAATACCGTCGTAGCAGATGGAAAAACCTTAACGGAAGTCGAAGTAAAGGGAAGAGGAAACTCTACCTGGCGTTATGTAAAAAAACCATATCAGATCAAGTTAAAAAAAGCAGAAAACTTATATGGTCTTGGTGAAACCAAAACCTGGATTTTACTGGCTAACTACCTTGACGTAGCGAACCTTCGTAACGACAGCGCACTTTATATGGCTGGAAAGCTTGGACTCGGCTTTGAAAATAAAGGAACCTGGGTAAGACTCTATGACAAAGATAAAGAAAAAGGCCTTTATTATCTTTGTCATAAGAATAAAATCGGTAAAAATGAATTAGATTTAAAGAGTGATACAGCAATCATCGTTGAGATGGATGAAGAGAAAAATGTGGAACAGGATGAAGTGTATGAACTTTCCAAAGTATACAAGAAAGCAATCATGGTGAAAGATACACCAGGGGATGAAAAGGAAGTACTTTCAAGATTCATGAAATCCTACAACCAGCTTGAACAGTATGCGGTTGCACGTGATTATAATAAGATCAAAAAGCTCATCGATGTAGATTCCTTTGCAAGATATTATCTCCTTCAGGAATTTACCAAAAATATCGATGGATGGCATAAGAGTGTTTATATGTATCAGGATGGACCAGACGATGTCATTCATGCAGGACCAGCCTGGGATTATGACAATGCATTTGGTAGTGATGAGCATCCATGGGTACATAAGATGTATGGCAATGACGTTCTTTCCAATAACAATTCTACTGCAAACTGGGCTACATCCACCGTTTATAAAGAACTCATCGCCATTCCGGAATTCCGTCAGCTTGTCAGTGACATTTACAAAAAAGATTTTGCTCCGGAAGTAAGTGGTCTGACCGCTCGTATCAAGAGCAACTGGCTTTTGATCAGAGATTATGCCAAAGCAGATGTGAAATTATATTCTCGTAAATATACTGCAAAAATTCAGAAAGATAAGATGCTTGACTGGATTGCTGCACGTAAAAAATATATGGATATTTTCTATCTTCCAGAGGCTAGCGTAAAAGATGGCGCTTATGATATTGGCGGCAAGGTTTATGACTTAAAGAAAGATCCTAAGGGTGGATATACAAATTATATTCTGACCTCTGATGGTAAGACCTATTATCTTTTTGACAAAGCATTGGGTAAAAAGCTTGCACAGGCAACGAAATTAGTTCCACATACTCATAAACTGAAAAAGACAGTCACAAAGGCAACAACGAAGAAGAATGGAACCATCGTTGAAACCTGCAGTATCTGTAAGAATAAATATAAGACGAAAATTGTGGCAGCAAAGAAAGCAACGGCTGTAAAACGAATTTATGATGGCAAATCAGCAGCACCTAAGGTAACAGTTGTTGATAAGAGCGGAAAAACAATCGATGCCAAGTTCTATACCGTGTCTGCTGCGAAAGCAATCGGTCCACATACAGCAACGATTAAGTTAAAGGGCAATTACAAAGGAACCCTAAAAGCGAAGTATACCATTGTTCCTTCATCAGTGAATATGGCAGCAATCACAGATAATACCTTAGAAGCGACGAAGAGCAGTGTGAAGGTAAGCGGATATCAGTTCCAGGTAAGTGAAAAAGCTGATATGACGAATCCAAAGGCCTTTAATTCTTCGAAAAATGTATTGAAGAAGACCCTGACAGCAAATCAGAAGTATGTCAGAGTTCGTTGCTATAAGACGATCAAAAAGAAAAAATACTACTCTAACTGGAGTAGCGTGATGGCAAAATAAGCATATAATAAGTAAATATTTATAGCAAAAAATGGCAGCTACGCAAATGCGTAACTGCCATTTCATTTTCCGATAAGGTAATGTTCGTATAAAGAATAAGTGAATTATAATTCAACAGCGCCGGATACGCCATCTTCACCATTGATCACATAATATGCTGTAGCTTCTTCTGGTTTTACATATATATCAAGAGTGTCAATGTCTTTTACTTTGTTGCCTTCTGCAGTCCATTCTTTTTTCACAGCAGCGATTACATCCTTTTCTAAAGTCTGTTTTCCCTGAAATTCAACAAAAAAGTTAGTTTTCATCTCTATCCCTCCTCATGTCATATTTATCGTAATTTATATAATATACTCAACGATTTTCACATTTTAATACAAAATGGTTTATTTGTCAAATATCTCGATTTAGGCTATAATATTTCTTATGTTATAGAAAAAGAAAACGAGGAAAAACAGATGTTAAATCAATATAAAGAATGCATCAAAGATGCAGATTTAGTACTCATTGGAGTAGGACGTGAATTAGATGCAAAAACCCTCATTCCAATGGATGGGGATGAAGTAAGAAATTATTACAAAGAAAAAGGTATGCATGGATATGAAGACTTACTTGCCTTGCCAGAATCCAAAGGCAGAAACCGCTTATTAGAAGCCTATTACCGAGCATATCTTCTTTCAATGGAGCATTTTCCACTCTATGATGATTTAGTAGAAGCTTTAGAAGGCAAAAATTATTTTGTCATCACAAGCAATCAGGATAATTTATTATATAAGACCGGACTTCGCGATGATCGAATCTGCATCCCTTGCGGAAGCGGAGAATTCTTCCAGTGCAGTAAGCCATGTGAACATAAGCTTTACCCGGCTCTTCCAGGTATTGAAGCATTGATCAATTACTACGAGGCAAATGGACAGCTAGAGTGGTTACAGTGTCCAAATTGCGGGGAAGATTTCTTATTCAATGTAAGAAATGAAGATACCGTAGGCTGTTACGTAGAAGAAGGCTATCTTCAGAGATGGGGATATTACACAAAGTGGTTACAGGGAACAATCAACAAAAAGGTTGTGATCTTAGAATTAGGAGAAGGCTTTGAACTTCCAAACCTCTTTAAGTGGCCATTTGAAAAGATTGTGACTTACAATTTTAAATCCAAATTAATCCGCGTTCATGAAACTCTTGCCATGGCTACACCAGAAACAAAGGAACGAACCGAAATTGTGGCGAAAAACAGCCGTGAGTTTTTATTAGAACATTAGGAGCCGCGCCCGCAAGCGCGCGCGACCACCGAGGCAACCGCGAAACCGTGGCCAGCCGCCACGGCACCAAAATATAAAAGCGAATAAAATATAG
>JAKSRP010000052.1 GCA_024403555.1 Lachnospiraceae bacterium
CACCCGCATGATTTCCTATAAAGACTATAAGCCACCAGTGATTCTGATCAAGGAACCACTCATTCAGGACAGCTTATCCTTGACTAAAATGAACAAAATCATTGGTGCCAAAAGCAGCGTTGACGGAGACATTTCCAACAATGTTAATATCAAAGCCAAGCTTAAGAATTCCAGAAACATGGAGCTTAACGTAAGCGTAAGTGACAGCACCGGAACGGAAAGCAATTTGAAGATGCTTTACGAGTATGATAATACCCAGTATAAGTGTGAAATTGTGCTTAAGAAAAAGATCATCTATCTTGAAGAAGGCGAATCCTTCACCTTCCGCAAAAATGTGAAGAACGTAATGATAGGCTCTAATGAAAATGAGATGCTCAAAAAAGAGATTCATGTCGATGATTCCGATGTCAACCTGAAAAAGCCAGGCGTTTATAACGTATATTATTACATCGAATCAAATGAAAATACCAACATGACAGCACGAACCAAAGCAATCGTTGTTGTCAAATAATTCAGACAGACGAAGATTAGGAACTGTCAATTATGCAGGACAGTTCAGAAGTTTAATAGAAAGGTTAACAAGCAGATGGAACAGGATAGACAGAAACAAGGATATTCTGCTGAAATTATATATAACATCATTATGGATGTTGCCCATCGCTGGCACATCATCCTGCTTTCAATCGTATTTTGTGCAGTAGCTGCGGATATATTTATGACCGTGACTTATGAGCCAAAGTATGAGACAGCACTTACGGTTGTTTTAGATACTGAGGATGAATATAGCGACGATTCAAAGACAAGTGAGATTACCGAAGCTCTCGGTTATATATTAGGAAGCAATGTATTTACCGGCATGGTGAAGGAAGACATGGGGGTAAAAAACATCGGAACTTATAAGGTTGAAAATGTGAGTAACACCGCTGCCATGAAAATCAAAGCAACGGCGAATTCACCAGAAACTTCCTATAATATGATGCGCTCCATGATGAAAAAATACAGAAAAGTATTACGTTACGTCGTTGGAGATACAAAATTTAAGATCATTGATGATATGCGCGTTCCGACAAGAGCGGTCAATCCAATTGATCACAAGAAAAATCTGGCACTCTTTGGTCTGATTGGAGCAGCACTTAGTATCATCGGCCTTGCTGTCCAATCTTATATCAAGGACACGATTAAAACGAGACAGGATGTGAAAGGGAAACTCCAGATCCGATCCCTTGCATGCATCGAAACCGAAAGCAAGATTACAAGAATCGGAAGAAAATTCCTGAAAAAACGAGCAATCCTCGTATCCCAGATGACTACAAGCTTCACCTATGTCGAAACATTTAAACGATTAGCATCAAGAGTGGAAGATGTGGCTGAGAAAAATAATTATAAATCCCTGATCATTAACTCCACCTGGGAGGATGAAGGGAAAACTTCTGTGGCAGCAAACCTTGCCATGACGATGGCGAAGATGGGAAGAAAAGTGCTCATTATCGACACCGACTTTGGTAAACCAGCCTTACATAAGATCATGCAGGTGCAGGATTTTGAACACGGTTTAGAAGAAGTGCTCCGTGGCGAAATTTCCATCAAAGATGCGATCTATCACAACGATGTACTCGAGTTAGACATGGTTTTTGTTAAGAGAGTCATCTCTGACAGTACGCAGTTATTAGAAGAAAGCAGTTTTTCAGATATCATCGAAGAATGCAAGAATCAGTACGACTACATTCTCATCGATACACCGCCTGCAAGCTACATCGGGTTATCCATGATTACTGCGACCCATGCGGATGCAGTAATCTTAGTCGCAAGACAGAACTTCACACCGACGATCTTCATCAACCGAACAATCGAAAGCTATATTGAACAGGGGACACCGGTTCTTGGCTGCGTGTTAAACAGAAGCATGCCAAGACTGAGATTCATCCAGAGTAATCGAAGAGGAGGTGTGTCCAATGCGAGATAATGCAGATGTGAGAAATAATCAGGAATTGATTGATATTTTTGATCTCCTCGGAAAAGGACTCCATGTTATTAGAAAAACCCTCAAGTACATGGCAGTCGTACTTGTAATCGCGATATTACTGGCTACCGGATGGGTGCATCTCAAATACCGCCCACAGTATGAGTCACGAGCAACATTTGCGGTGACAAGAGAGATGTCCATGGGGGCATCCTATAAAAATAATAAAGAAGCAACCGACGATCTGTTCAGCTCTTCTGATTCCATCATCAGCAGTGAGATCATGCGAAAAGCACTCTGCAATGAGATGGGTGTCGACTTCCTGCCGGCACAGATTCGTGGCGAGAGAGTCGGTTCCACAAACCTCTTTTCGGTCGTTGTAACCGGAGAGGATAAAAATGGCGTCGACCAGACGATCCAGGCTTTTTTAAATAACTATGCCAAAGTATTCAAAATTGCAATGATTGATGCGGATCTTGAGATGATCCAGAAACCGGAAGAAGCCATCAAGGCAAACCATCCGGAATATATGCATACCTACCAGCGCGTACTCATCGTAGTCGCTGGGATTTATCTAGGCATCATCGCACTGTTTGTGCTCTTCCATAGAACCATCGTGGAAGAAGAGGATATCAAGGTGCAGTTAAAAAGCCGCTGCCTCGGATTCTTACCATATATAAAGTCAAGCGGAACAGGTGCGGTTCCGGTCATCTCAAATGATGATTCCCGCTACCACGATATGAAGGAAGCGGCAAGAAGCATCCGTCGTAAAATCGAAAAAGATGCGAAGCAGAAAAATATCAAGACGATTCTGATTACCGGCACACAGACCGGCGAAGGAATCTCTATTACAGCTGCAAACCTTGCAGTTTCATTTGCTCAGAAAGGATACAAAACAGCACTTTTTGAATGCAATTTCAGAAATCCAAGACTTTTTGAATATCTCGAAAAGCAGTTTGACACCGAAAGTTTAGAGGCGCATCTGACAGATGAACTGACGATTCAAAAGCAGAGCATCTTCTGTAAAGAAACCTTGGATGTTTATACCGCTTTAGAAAGTGGCGAGAATTCCATCAGAATCGTATCTTCACCAGAGATGAAAGACTTTGTGGCGAAGCTTAAAGAAGCATATGACTTTGTCATCATCGATACACCACCGCTACTGGTTGTCGAAGATGCGGCAATCATTGCCCGCTACACAGACGCGGCCATCTATGTCATCAAGCAGGATTACTCAACCGTTGACCGAATCTGGGAAGCGATGGATGTCCTTAACAGCTCCACGGCAAATGTTCTCGGATGCGTGGTAAATGGTTCGAAAGGGTTTGCGTCTACTTATGGCTATGGTTACGGCTATGGCTATGGATATGGCTACGGTTACGGCTATGGCTATGGTGGTTATGGATATGGACATAACTACGGGTATGGTTATGGGCATGAGAAAAAGCATAAAAGTAGAAAACGCAGGTCAAAATCTGCGAAAGAGACAGAAACAGAAGAATCTTAAGTAACAGGAGGAATCTTATGAAAATAAATGGGGAGTTTGTCGTAAGAGAAATTGCAGGGGAATATCTGCTGATTCCGGTTGGGGAAGTTGCACTAGATGTCCACGGGATGATTAGTGTTACGGAAAGCGGTCGTCTTTTGTGGGATGAACTAAAAAGCGGATGCACCTTTGCACAATTAGTTGAGACCATCCTCGGCGAATATGATGTTAACCAGGAAACTGCAGAAACCGATGTGCGCGAATTTTTGGAAAAATTGCGAAAAATCGGAATCTTAACCGAAGAGGATTAGAAAATGAAGAAGAAAACAATTGCTGCAGCGATAGCAGTGGCTGTCATTCTCGTCCTGATTCTGCTCATCAAAGGCATGGGAAATGGCAAAATCACTGAATATCCATATGAAATGGATAAGAATAATTTGGAACTAGGCAGTATCTTTCCGTCAAGTATTGATAATCCGGACAACGAATTTACCTACGGAGAAGATATCGCAACATTAGAAATTAAGAATACATCCGGAAAATATTTAGAAAAAGCGGATATTACAGTCAAACTGGCAGATAAAAGAACACTTCACTTTGAGGTAGAAGACCTGCCAGCAGATATGAGTGTATGGGCATTCGAAACATCCAACGAAAGTGTGGAAATCGAAGTAGAAGCATCCAAAGTACAATGCGATGCTACCTACGGAACCCGTTCTGACCTGATGGTCTCTGAATTTCCATTTACTGTAGATGGAAGCAAGATCTCATTCGAAAACCATACAGGAAAAGACCTTAAAAAGGTTGAAGTAAAAGCACACTGTGTATTTGATGGTATGTATTTTGGAGGAAAATCCTACACATACCAGATTAAGAAGATTCCAGACAACAAAGCTTATGAACTTGACGTACCTGAATGCGCCATGGGAGAAGCTGATGTTGCCAATATAAATATTAATGAGGAATAGAAGGAGGAGTAGATAAAAGATGAAAACTTATGTAAAACCAGATGTTTATTATGAAGATTTTGAATTGTCTACGCATGTTGCGACTTGCGCATTAGATATGCCAGAATCAAAAAAAGTAGAAGAGTGTTATGCAGAATTTGACAAAGATTCAGAAATGGCTGGTGATTATAAATTATTTGCAAACTCAGGCATTTGTGAAATAGAATGGCAAGATTATTGCTATCATACTGGTACTTCAGATTGGAATATTTTCAATTCATAAAAACATATGGAGATTACATTTTCTATAGCAGATTTATACATAATACTTAATTGTTTACATTCGGTTGATATTACTTCTTCTTTTCGAGAATTTTTGGACGATGGTTATGAAAAAAAATGGAGTATGAATTATAGAATGACTACAAATTTACCATCACCTAGAGGGGAGATACTTTATTCTGACTTTGGCCGAGTTATAGTAAGTAACGAGAAATCTGTGACAAACTATTATAAAACACATGAAGAACAGGAAATCTATGCATTAAGTACGATAGATTTTACTAATAAAATAGTATCAATTCTGTTTTTAAAAGGATATGAGGATTATTTTAAAAATACTGAAAAGTGTTTCTATCATTCCCAGTGGGAAAGAGTCTTCATAGAAGAAGACAGGATGATTCTTCATTCATCCTGTGTGGATACTCCTTATGGAGGAATCCTGTTTTCCGGTCCATCGGGTATTGGGAAGAGTACCCAGTCTGATCTTTGGATCAATCATGAGGGTGCAAAACTGGTCAATGGTGACAGACCAATCATTCGAAAAACGGCAGATGTATGGTATGCTTACGGCTCCCCTTATGCAGGAAGCAGCAGATGCCATATCAATGAGAAGACACCTGTCTGTGCCATCGTTATGCTAAGACAGGCGAAGGAAAACAGTTTAAGAAAGCTCTCTTTACGAGAAGCAATGATGGCTGTTTATCAGAACCTGACAATCTATACCTGGGATCAGGTCTTTGTGGAAAAGGCACTGGATCTGACGACATCACTCATTCAGGATATACCGGTTTATGAGCTTGGCTGTCTGCCAGAACAGAGCGCAGTAGAAGTCCTGAAACAAGAACTTGAGGAATATTAGAGCATGGAACCAAAACAAGTAGAACCCAGAATTACATCATATCTGTTTTCCAAAGCGTCGAAACTTCGGATTCCACTAAGCGGAACATTCGAATTATCGCCAGTCTGCAATTTCTCCTGCAGGATGTGCTATGTGAGAAAGACCAAGCAGGAAGTGGAAAATAGCCCAAGAAAGATGCTAACCAAAGAGCAATGGCTGTCCGTTGCGCGGCAGGCAAAGGAAGAAGGCATGCTTTATCTTCTGCTGACTGGAGGAGAACCACTCCTGTGGCCGGATTTTTGGGAATTATATGAAGAACTCATTCAGATGGGACTTCTGGTATCCATCAATACCAATGGTTCTATGATTGATGAAGCCGCAGTAGAACGGTTTAAGAAGTATCCGCCAAACCGTATCAATATCACTTTGTATGGTGGAAATGATGATACTTATTATGATCTTTGTCAGACCAGATACGTATATGAACGTGTAGATCGGGCAATTAACATGCTTCAGAAAGCACATATCCAGGTGAAGCTTAATGGCAGCCTGACGCCAGATAACATTCATGACTTGGCTGAAATGGTAGCTTATGCAGAAAGAAAAGGCCTAATCTACGAGCCGGTAACCTATATGTTCCCGCCAATCAGACGTGATGAGAATTTAGTCGGACAGAATGAACGATTCACACCGAAAGAAGCAGCTCATCATAATGGAGAAGCATTTCGCCTTCGTTTTGGAGAAGAGATGTTTCAGAAAAGAATGAGGAGTATTATAGAAGGCACAGTCCCGCCACCAGGACTTGATGAAAACTGCATCGATCCAATGGATGGAACAGTTCGATGCAGAGCAGGAAAAGCATCATTCTGGATTACCTGGGATGGACTGATTGGACCATGTGGAATGATGACAAAACCAATGCTTGAATTAAATTATGAATCATTCAAAACAACCTGGGAAGAACTGGTTCAAGTAACCAATGATATCCGATTATCAGGTATTTGTACCAAATGTGAGAATCAGAAACTTTGCCATTCCTGTGCGGCAATGGCACTTGCAGAAACCGGTTCCCACGAAGGTATACCAACCTATCTCTGTGAGATGGTTGACGAAATGAAGAAATATGCCAAGGAGCATATTCACATAAATGTACACAATACAACAACGTATAAATAAAAAAGGAGGTAAAACAATGAAACACTTCAAAAAGATTCTGTCTATCGTGTTAGTAGTTATGATGATTATGACTCTGATTCCTGTGAATTCATTTGCAGAAGCACCAGCGACAGAAGCAGCTTCTGAAGCAGTTGTGGAAGAAACAACTGAGGCAGCTGAAGAAGTAGAAGAGTCTACAGAAGAAGCTACTACTGAAAAAGCAACAGAAGCAGTAAATGAAGAAAAGACTACAGAAGCAGTAAATGAAGAAAAGACTACAGAAGCAAAAACTTCTGTAAAAGCTAAAGCAGCTACTCAGGCATTAGGTGCAGAAACACAGGCTGTAACAATGGATACAATCAAAAAAAATAAGTCTGTATCCCTTGATACTAGCAAGTTCTATAGAATTTTCCATTTGGATGCTGGTCGTAAATATTTCTCAGTAAACCAGATTGAAGCAATTATTGATCTTCTCGCTGCTAATAATTACACGCATCTGGAACTTGCGCTTGGTAATGATGCTCTCAGATTGATCCTGGATGATATGTCTGTAGAGGCTAATGGTACATCTTACAGCAGTAATTCAGTTAAAAGCGGTATCGCTTCTGGTAATTCAACTTATGCGAGAAGCAAAAGCACCGATAC
>JAKSRP010000053.1 GCA_024403555.1 Lachnospiraceae bacterium
GATTTGAATAATGGATTTTTACTTCGTGTACTGGCCCGTCCCTGAACAGTAACAGATCATTTTTTCCCATCAAGACGTTCTAACAGGTCCCAGATTCCAAGCATATACTGGATTCCTAAGGCGCGGTCGTACTTGCCATAACCTGGGCGGCATACGCCAGGTCCTTCTTCCCACAGCTGGCGGCCATGGTCAGGACGGATATAACCTGTGAATCCGCCTTCATAGTAAGCGCGCATTACCTCGATAATGCCAGTCTCTCCACAGCAGTCGCGATGAGCTGCTTCAGAGAAAGATCCGTCTTCAAAGTGTTTAATGTTACGAACATGACCAAAAGCGATACGATCGCAGTGTTTACGAATGATATCTGCACAATTGTTGTCTGGATTTGCATTCAGTGAACCAGTGCAGAGTGTCAGGCAGTTGCAAGGATGATCAACCGTTTTAAGAAGCTTTTCACATGCTTCTTCATTTACCATTAATCGTGGAAGACCGAAGATATCCCATGGTGGATCATCCATATGAATTGCCATTCGGATGCCTGCTTCCTCACAAGCTTGCATGATGGCACGAAGGAAATAGAACAGGTTTTCCCACAGCTGTTCTTTGGTAACAGGCGCATAAGCTTTAAACAGTTCGTCCAGTTTTGCCATACGCTCTGGCTCCCAGCCAGGGAAAGTCATGTTATATTTTTCAGTAAAATTCAGGATATAGTCCGCCATAGATCTGTAGTCATCTTTAATTTCTTTTGGATCGTAGAAAAGAGCGGTAGAACCGTCCCCTACCGGATGGAACAGGTCTGTACGAGTCCAGTCAAAGATTGGCATGAAGTTATAGCAGATAACTTTTACTCCATACTTTCCAAGATTTCTGATGCAGACCTTATAGTTCTCAATAAGCGCATCACGGGTTGGAAGACCGATCTTGATGTCGTCGTGAACGTTAACGGATTCAACAACATCAGCATCAAAGCCATAGGATTTAATGAGATTTACTTCTTTTTCAATTTCTTCTTCTGTCCAGATTTCTCCAGGCATTTTGTGGTGGAGTGCCCATACAATGCTGGTCACGCCAGGAATCTGTCGGATATCGCTGAGGGTAACAGGATCATTGCCCTCACCGTACCAACGCCAGCCCATTTTTAACATATTTCGCGTCCTCCTTTGGTTTATTTGAAAACAATAGAAATTTTAAAGATTTACAAGAGAATGTGTCTGATAATACTTTTTTGTGAATGATAGAAATTTCTGCATATCATTGCTGATATATTTCCCTTTTTTCCAGATCATGCCTACGGATACTTTGATTGGAGGATTCAGTGGAATAGCAACAATATCAGAAAATTTGTTCACCATACTGGAATATAAAAAGCATCCACATCTGCCATTTTTTAAAAACTGGAGAGTGGTATAGATCTGACTGCTTCGCATGAAAACTCTTGGTGTTAAGCCATCGGCTTCAAATCGGATCTTAAGCAGTTCATTCTGCACAGAATCTGCATTAAAGAAGATGAGATTCTCATGGGACATATCTTTGGTTGTTACTTCTGATTTTCCGGATAATGGATGACTTTCATGCACACAGAAAACGATCTGATCATTTGCAAGAACTTCTTTATTGAACTTATCGATGTTGTACAGTTCCATATTTACCAAAGCAAGATCCAGGGTATCCTCCTGAACCAGGTTGCAGGCGCGGACAGAGCCGTATTCTTCCAGCATGACAGGAATAGCAGGATAGTTTTCAGTAAAGGCATCTAATAATTCCGGGAAGAAGACCGTACTGAGCATAGGGGGGATTCCGATACGAATTGGAGGTTTCACCCGGTTAATGCTGGAATGATCTGACTGAAGTTCATTGCAGTATTGGAGAATATAAGTCGCTTTTTCATACAGGGCTTCCCCTTCTTCTGTGAGGATCAGCTGGTTTCCCTTGCGGTAGAACAGACTGACCCCAAACTCTATTTCAAGATCACGGATCGCAACGGAAACGGTTGGCTGCGTAAGGTATAATTCCTGCGCAGCTTTTGTTATGCTGTGACAACGGCTGGCAGTACAAAAATAACGTAACTGATTCAGTGTCATGGAGAATTCCCGCCTTTCTATAAATCATTCATACTAATTATAAAATATCATAAGGAAGCTTCTCAGTCCATAAATTATATTTATGAACCTTTTCTGTTTATTATGCACAATACGGCCGATTTTATTTTTATATTATAAAAAAATTTTATGAGGTCATACAGTTCATCAAGTTGTTTTGGAATCAGTACACGTTTTATAATCAGATTATCAAGAAAAGGAATTCGGCCGATACTTTTCAAAATGCGGAAAAGCAAACAATTTAATAAAGAAAAGTTTTAAAGGAGAATGATTATGTCACCAACAGCAATTACATTGTTATTTCTGGCATTCGCGATTGTAAGCTTTATCCTTGAGAAGATTCCTCTTGGATTGACAGCAACAATCTGCGCACTTGGTCTTACACTGACCGGTGTTCTGGATGCAACAACCACATTTTCACAGTATGTGAACAGTAATGTTATCCTCTGTGTCGGCATGTTCGTAGTAGGACAGGCACTTTTTGAAACAGGTATGGCCAACAAGATCGGTGGTATCGTTACGAAATTTGCAAAGACAGAAAAGATGCTGATCGTAGCCATCATGGTAATCGTAGGCGTTATGTCTGGTTTCTTATCTAATACAGGTACTGCAGCAGTTCTGATTCCTGTTGTATGCGGTATCGCAGATGAATCCGGATATTCCAGAAGCCGTCTTCTGATGCCGCTGGTATTTGCAGCAGCACTGGGTGGAAACCTTTCTATCATCGGTGCACCTGGCAACCTGATGGGTGTAAATGCACTGCAGGAGTTAGGACTTAACACAAGCTTCTTCATGTACGCACCGGTTGGTGTTCCGATGCTGATCCTTGGAATCATCTACTTCGTATTCATCGGTTACAGATTCCTTCCGGATGGAAAAGGAGCAAGCGGAGCTGCAGTAGAAGGTCAGAAGGACTTCAGCAATGTTCCACAGTGGAAACAGATCGTATCTCTGGTAGTTCTGATCATTGTTATCCTTGCTATGATCTTCGAAGATCAGATTGGTATCAAGATTCAGGTTTCTGCCTGCATCGGTGCAGTGATCCTCGTTCTTACAGGTGTTCTTACAGAAAAGGAAGCACTTGCTTCTATCGATCTGAAAGTTGTGTTACTCTTTGGTGGTTCTCTTGCACTGGCAAAGGCGCTGGATACAACTGGAGCGGGTACTCTTATAGCAGATAAGATCGTAGGTCTCCTTGGAACAAATCCTAACCCAATCGTGCTTCTGCTTGTTATCTTCATCGTAACCTGTGCTCTGACAAACTTTATGTCAAATACAGCAACTACAGCACTTATGGTTCCAATCGCTGTATCCCTGGCTCAGAGTCTTGGCGCTGATCCACGTGCAGTTGTTATCGCAACAGTTATCGCAGGTTCCTGTGCATATGCAACACCAATCGGCATGCCTGCAAATACAATGGTAGTAGGTCTTGGCGGATACAAATTCAAAGATTATGTGAAAGCTGGTTTACCACTGATCCTGGTATCCTTCGTAATCTGTATGGTATTACTTCCAATCCTCTTCCCATTCTATCCATAAGATACAAACAATATAATTTAAGTTTATAAAAAACAGGAGGTCTATTATGACAAAAGAAGAAGGCGTAAAGCTGTTAACAGACATGGTGGCTGATTTCGTTGGCCACATCGGTAAAAAATTACCGGATGATGTAGTTGCAAAGTTGGAATATCTTGGTTCGCAGGAAACAGATGCTCTTCCAAAGGTTCTCTATGAAACAATGACAAAGAACCAGGGCCTTGCAGTAGAACTTGACCGTCCAAGCTGCCAGGATACAGGTGTTATCCAGTTCTGGCTGAAATGCGGAACAAACTTCCCATACATCAATGAACTTGAAGTTCTTTTAAAAGAAGCTGTAGTTCAGGCTACATTTGCTACACCACTCCGTCACAACTCAGTTGAAACATTTGACGAGTACAACACAAAGAGAAATGTTGGTAAAGGTACTCCAACAGTATGGTGGGACATCGTACCAAACAGCGATCAGTGTGAGATCTACGCATACATGGCAGGCGGCGGATGTACACTTCCTGGAAAAGCTATGGTTCTTATGCCAGGTGCCGGCTATGAAGGTGTTACAGACTTTGTTCTTGATCAGATGACAAGCTACGGATTAAATGCATGTCCTCCACTTCTTGTAGGTGTTGGTGTTGGTACATCTGTTGAAACAGCAGCTCTGAACTCTAAGAAAGCGCTGATGAGAAACATTGGTTCACACAATGATAATGCGAATGCAGCTAAGATGGAACAGCTGCTTGAGGATGGCATCAATGCAATCGGCCTTGGACCTCAGGGCATGGGCGGTAAATACTCAGTTATGGGTGTTAACATTGAAAATACAGCCCGTCATCCGTCTGCAATCGGTGTTGCCGTTAACGTTGGATGCTGGTCACACCGTCGTGGTCACATTGTAGTTAACCCGGATCTTACTGTAACTTGTGATACTCATTCCACATGGAAGTTTAACGCATAATCGGAGGTAATCAAAATGATCGAAATTAGAGGAGATAAGAAGGTTCTCATTACACCTGTAAGCGCAGAGGATCTTAAAGATATTAAAATTGGTGATATTGTTTGGCTTGATGGTGATCTTATGACATGTCGTGACGTTGCTCACCGTCGTCTGGTTGAATACGGAAGAGAACTTCCATATGATATCAAGGATAAGGCAATCTTCCATGCCGGCCCAATCGTTCGTAAGATCGAAGGTACAGAGGATGATTATGAAATGGTTTCTATCGGACCTACAACATCCATGCGTATGGAAAAATTCGAATACGAATTCACAAAACTGACAGGTGTCCGTGTAATCGTTGGTAAAGGCGGTATGGGACCAAACACAGAACGTGCATGTAAAGAATTCGGTGCGATCCACTGTGTATTCCCTGCAGGATGTGCAGTAGTAGCAGCTACAGAAGTTGAGTATATTGCAGAGCATCACTGGGATGAACTTGGTATGCCAGAGACACTGTGGTGCAGCAAGGTAAAAGAATTCGGACCACTCATCGTTTCTATCGATACAGAAGGACGTAACCTCTTCGAAGAAAACAAGGTGATCTTCAACCAGAAGAAAGAAGCTGCAAAGCAGGCAATCTATCCAGAAGTTAAATTCATTAAATAATAACATAATCTATTTTCCTAAGAATGAGAGAGCCATAACTGAATGTTCGGTTATGGCTTTCTCAGTTTGCTATAGAATTACGAAAAAATCTATATCTCACGATTCCTATGCCTGGCAAGATAGCAATTCAATTGACGATGAAATCGGTAGATATATGCAATATAGCAATTCGACTGATGTGAAAAACGGTAGAAAGGGCAGATGCTGCGATTCGACTGACATATAAAACAGTAGAAAATGCGAAAGTGGAAATTCAACTGTGAGGAAAAAATAGTAGAAATACTCAAATTGCAATATCTACTGGAAATCAATTCTTTTTTTGTCGGTAGAGAATCGGCTTAGGTTGTTTCTACTGAGTAGAACAACAGTTGAAATGAATATTATTTGATTTCTACTGAGTAGGACAACAGTTGAAATGAATATTATTTGATTTCTGCTGAAAAGGGCATTAGTCGAAATGAGTAATTTGTCATCTCTACTGGGGACAGGGTGTCACAGTTCCGGTGTATTTGCTTTTGTTCACAATTAGGTATATAATTCTGATGAGAATTGTAGCTGTATATCGAATGTAACAATAAAGGATGGAATTAAGATGATATTTTTATGTTATTCAAAATGTACTACATGCCAGAAGGCAAAAAAATGGCTTGATGAAAATAATATTCAATATACGGAGAGACCTATAAAGGAACAGAACCCTTCTGCATCTGAACTGAAGCAGTGGCATCAGATGAGTGGACTTCCGCTTAAGAAGTTCTTTAATACCAGCGGACTACTGTATAAAGAAATGGGCTTAAAAGATAAGCTTCCGACAATGAGTGAGGAGGAGCAGTATGCACTTCTGGCGACTGATGGGATGCTTGTTAAAAGACCAATGGTAATAGGTGATGATTTTGTACTCATTGGTTTTAAGGATACTGCATGGAATGAGCAGTTTAAGTAATTACAAGAATATTTTTTAATTATGGCCTGGCAGATTGATGCCAGGCCTTTTTAACGCTGGGAATATTTTTAAGAGATATACTGTTTGGCTAAAGTAAATCCACGACCGGATACTTCCATAATGGAACTTTTAATGATCATGGCATGGGGATCGATCTGTCGGATTTCTTTTTCAATTCGGGGAACCTGCCTGTTGGATACGATACTAAGTACCAGCTCAGCAGGTTTTTTGGTGTATCCACCGTGTCCGTCAAGAAGAGTTACGCCACGGTCTACTTCGTGAAGGATATAAGATGTTATTTTTTCGTGTTCAGGGCTGATGACAAGCATCTGCGTTCTTGTATTTCCAAGGATCAGGACCTTCTCTAATACAAAGGAATAAATCAGGATCTGAAGGATACCATACAGGATGTTTTCAACCGGAAAGACCAGTATCTGTGCCAGAAGAATCACGGTATCGATAGCGTACATGGTAGCAGAAACAGATAATTTGAAATATTTGTTTAATGCCATTGGAATCACATCGATACCACCGGTTGATGCATCTTCACGGAGAACAATTCCCAGGGCAACACCGATTAAAACACCGCCCAGTACACTGCAGAGGATACGGTCTTCTGTTATAACGTAGTCACCAAGTGCTGTTTCAAAAAAACTTAAGAAGACGGGGAAGGCAAGAGTACTGATCAAGGTCGAAAAAGCAAAGTGTTTTCCAAGTAAGATCAGACCTAAGATCCACATCACGACGTTTAAGATCATGGCGAAAATGGATACACGGATTCCTGTCACGGAGTTTAATGCTATGGATATACCAGTGACACCGCCGGTTACAAGCCCGGAAGGCATGAGAAAAAGGCGGACTGCCAGAGAATAGAGCAGGTTGCCAGCCAGAATGATGAACAGTGATTTTACATGTTTCATGTTATTCCTCCTTGTGGAAACGAAATAAAAAAAATCCACGACCGTTAAGGAAGATTTTCCCTAACAAACGTGGATCGAGGTAAATACCTAATACATAACTATTATAATCATTTTGGTGAGAATTGTCTATAATGAAGAATAAGGCTGCTTTCGAGAACATTACCATAAGAATATTATTATGAACCAACTATATGGCAAGTA
>JAKSRP010000054.1 GCA_024403555.1 Lachnospiraceae bacterium
GAATCACCACCACCGATGATTGTTGTAGCATCTGTATCAGCCATAGCCTGAGCTACTGCGATTGTACCTTCAGCGAATCTTGGGAATTCGAATACACCCATAGGTCCGTTCCAAACAACTGTCTTAGCTTCTTTAACAGCTGCTGCGTAAAGTTCACGTGTCTTAGGTCCGATATCCATACCCATTTCGTCAGCTTCCATAGAACCTTCTACTACTCTGCATTCAGCATCAGCGGAGAATTCTTTTGTAACTACTGTATCGATAGGAAGTAAGAATTTAACGCCTTTTTCTTCAGCTTTCTTGATCATATCTAAAGCGTAATCTAAGTAGTCAGCTTCTAATAAAGATTTACCAACTTCTTTGCCCTGAGCTTTAGCGAATGTGTAAGACATACCACCACCGATGATGATTGTGTCTACTTTTTCAAGTAAGTTTTCGATTACGGAGATCTTAGAAGAAACTTTAGCACCACCTAAGATAGCAACCATAGGTCTAACTGGGTTGTTAACTGCATTTCCTAAGAAATCGATTTCTTTCTGCATTAAGTAACCAACTACAGCTGTGTCAACGAATTTTGTAACACCAACGTTAGAGCAGTGTGCACGATGAGCTGTACCGAAAGCATCGTTTACGAATACTTCACATAAAGAAGCTAAATCTTTAGAGAATTCTTCGCCACATTTTGTTTCTTCTTTGCGGAAACGTGTGTTTTCTAATAAAACAACATCGCCATCTTTCATAGCAGCAACAGCAGCTTTAGCATTTTCACCAACAACTTCTTTGTCAGCTGCGAAAACTACTTCCTGTCCTAATAATTCAGCCATACGAGCTGCAACAGGTGCTAATGTTTTTGTTGTATAATCTTCTTCTGTTTTAACTTTTCCTAAGTGAGAGCAAAGGATGATCTGACCACCGTCAGCGATTAATTTTTTGATTGTTGGAAGAGCAGCTACAAGACGTGTTTCGTCTGTGATTTTGCCTTCCTGTAATGGTACGTTAAAGTCGCAACGAACTAAAACTTTTTTGCCTTTTACATTGATATCATCAACAGATTTTTTGTTAAGCATGTTTTTATTTCCTCCTGTGGAATATAAATAGTTTCTTATCTTTTAAAAATTACATATCAAAATTATAAAAATTCTACTCGTTTTTATAACGAATAAAAGGGTCCGGCCCTAAGAGCCGGACCCTTACTGGATCAATTTATTCCTGAATAATCGAATATTCGAATTATGCTAATTCAGAGAAGTATTTGATTGTTCTTACCATCTGAGATGTGTAAGAGTTTTCGTTGTCATACCAAGATACAACCTGTACCTGTGTATTTCCATCTTCCATTGGAGCTACCATTGTCTGTGTAGCATCGAATAATGAACCATATGTCATACCGATAACGTCTGAAGAAACGATTTCATCTGTGTTGTATCCGTAAGATTCTGTCTGAGCTGCCTTCATAGCTGCGTTGATCTGATCCTTTGTTACAGCACCCTTAACAACTGCTACTAAGATTGTTGTTGATCCTGTAGGAGTTGGTACACGCTGTGCAGATCCGATTAACTTTCCGTTTAACTCTGGGATAACTAAGCCGATAGCTTTAGCAGCACCTGTTGAGTTTGGAACGATATTCTGAGCACCTGCTCTAGATCTTCTCTTATCGCCTTTTCTCTGTGGTCCGTCAAGGATCATCTGATCACCTGTGTAAGCATGAATTGTGCTCATGATACCAGACTTAATTCCAGCTAAATCGTTAAGAGCCTTAGCCATAGGAGCTAAGCAGTTTGTTGTACAAGAAGCTGCAGAGATGATTGTATCTTCAGCTTTTAATGTCTCATGGTTTACATTGTAAACGATTGTAGGAAGGTCGTTACCTGCAGGAGCGGAAATAACAACTTTTCTAGCACCAGCATTGATATGAGCCTGAGCTTTGTCTTTGCTTGTGTAGAAACCAGAACACTCTAATACTACGTCTACATTTAATTCGCCCCAAGGACAGTTGTTTGCATCAGGCTCTTTGTAGATTTTAAGAGTTTTGCCATCAACTGTGATTGTGTCTTCACCAGCAGAAACTGTATCTGCTAAAGCGTATTTACCCTGTGAAGAATCATATTTTAACAAGTGAGCCAACATTTTTGGGCTTGTTAAATCGTTGATTGCTACTACTTCATAACCTTCTGCTCCAAACATCTGTCTGAAAGCAAGACGTCCGATACGTCCAAAACCATTGATTGCAACTTTTACTGCCATCTTATAATTCCTCCTAAAGTCTTTTATAAAGAATAGATTACCGCCCGACATGAATATGTCAAACTTTATTCATATTTTATCGAATTCCACGTAAAAATTCAAGTATATTTTTGCAATATATTTATGTATACAATGTACAATTAGGCATTTTTTCTCATTATTTTATCCATTTTTTCAGTTTATTTTCTTCAATAATTAGATAAAAACCACAAACAAATGGCTTATTTAAGCCATTTGTTGTATTTTTCGTACAATTCATAAATATACACAAAACGCCGTTAATCCTTTAACAATCATAAAAAAATTCTATAAATGAACCTTTACGAAACCATTCAATTCTTTTATACTTTTACTAATCGGAGGTAAAATATTATGATCTATACAGATTGTCACTTACACTCTTCTTTTTCTATTGATTCTAAAGCTCCACTTGAGTCTATGGTAAAACGTGGATTTGAGTTAGGGCTGCAGACGATGTGTATAACAGAGCACAGTGACTATGATTATCCAGAAAATTCGGAAGGACTTGATTTTCTCCTGGATTTTGACGCATATAAAAATGAGTTATTTCGTTTAAAAGAGCTTTATGCACCAAAAATCGAATTATTATTTGGTATCGAGATGGGCCTTATGCCATATCTTGGCCCCCGTTACAAAGAAATCGCCACGGCATATCCATTTGACTTTATCATCGGTTCCTCCCATTTAGTGGAAGGCATCGATCCATATGAGCCGGAATATTATGAACGCTACGGATCCAAACAAGGTTTATTGAAATATTTTGAATCAATCTATAACAACATCACGACACCTGATATGGTGGATTTTGATGTATACGGACACCTTGATTACGCCGTTCGCTATGCACCGGAAAAGAATACATTTTTCAACTTCAGCGATTATCAGGAAATTATTGATGAAATCTTAAAGCTTCTCATTCGTAAGGACAAAGGCATCGAGGTAAATGCTTCCGGATACAAGGCAGGTCTTGGCGTGCCGAATCCACATCCAGACATCCTTCGCCGCTATAAAGAACTCGGTGGCGAAATCTTAACTATCGGTTCCGATGCCCACATGCCAGAACACATGGCATATGATTATGAAAAACTTTACCAGTTATTACTGTCATTAAACATTAAAAGTTACACGATTTTTAGAAACCGAAAACCGGTTGAGATTACATTATAATAAAAGATGTGAAAAAAGAGGTCATCACTTATGTGATGGCCTCATTTTAAACTACATATACTTCAATAAATCCCTGATCTCTTCAATTTCATTCTGAAGCTCACGGTCTTTTTCCACAAGAAGTAATTCTTTATTATAATAGAAATATTTTTCAGAACCAAAACGGCTGATGTAAGCAGCTGTGTGATAATTTGCAGTAAGCTCTGTGACAAACCATACAAGCTCCTGTCCCTCGCCAAATGCTTCCTCTAAGAAGGCAAATACATTTGCCAACTCATCGCCTGCCTTCATAAGTAAGGATTTTCGAAGCGCAACCTGCTCGCCAAACACTGCTTTTACCTGGTCAAATCCACCCTCTGCAAATACAGGCATATAGGATTCTAATACAGAAATCAAGCGACTAAGCTCAATCTGCTGATCCACGTCGAGCATATCAAGGTCACGTTTTGTTTCAAATTCTGCCTGTCGTCTCTTTAAAACTACTTCAACAGAATTTGCCTGCTGCACTTCTTTTAAACTCTTGAACAACACATTTGTAAATGCATCCTCAGAAAGTGCCTTTTTCATATCAGCGGCAATCTTAGAAATAAGCATGCTGACCATAGAGATTTTTTCATCAAACTCTGCATTCTTTAAGGAATCGATGGCAGAAAGCTTGATGGAACCATTTAAAATTTCATCTACTTTATAGATTTTCTGATATTTATCATACAAATCAAGATAATTTGCAAAATCTTTTGCCACGCGGTCATGCTGAAGGTACTGAACAACCACTTCTTCCGTCATGGCAATACCCAGTTCATCATACATGATCATCATCTGAGACAAATCTTCCCATCCACGGGCGGTCACAAACTGCTTACCGTCAATGGTTGTTTCAATAACATAAAAGTCTTCTTTACGAATTTCAAGATAAGAAATGATTGCTGGATGGAGATTCTTTTCATAAGCATATTCCTTCCAGATCTCGTAATCTTCTTTTACATCAATTTTCTTTACTCGGTCAAGTGTTACGATATCGAAATCACGCACAGATTTGTTATATTCCGGTGGGTTACCTGCTGCTACAATGATCCATCCTTCCGGCACTTTATGGGTGCCAAATGTTTTGCCCTGTAAGAACTGAAGCATCGTTGGAGCAAGGGTTTCGGATACGCAGTTAATTTCGTCAATAAATAAAATACCTTCCGAAAGGCCTGTTGCCTCCATGCGGTCATAAACAGAAGCGATGATTTCACTCATCGTATATTCTGTAATGCTGTAATCTCTGCCGCCATATTTCTTTGTTTCAATAAACGGAAGACCGATCGCGCTCTGTCTTGTGTGATGCGTAATCGTATAGGAAACTAATGCAATGCCACATTCCTTTGCAATCTGCTCCATGATCGCTGTTTTACCAATCCCAGGAGGTCCCATCAGTAAGACTGGTCTCTGTCTGATCATCGGTACTCTGTAATTTCCATAAGCATCTTTGGCCGTATATGCCTGTATCGTATGCTTTAATTCTTCTTTTGCCTGTTTTATATTCATAGCTTAACGCCTCCATTGTAATCAATCACTTTATTTTGTCTTAAATCATATGGATCTAAGAACACTTTCATCGCCCATGGTGGAACCTTTACATCCTTAAAATCATCCTGTAAGAATACAAAAGCAGTCTCATAGTCCGGACAGATGCCAGGAAATGTTCCCTTGCCGTCGGTAAAATAAATAAGGCCTTTCATGTTACTGATCTGTTTTGTATTTCGAAGCATGTAAATGTAATCAAATACCGGTCTGAAGTCTGTACCTCCAAAGCCTTTTACTTCAAACTGTTCCATATAGCTTTCCATTTCGCTCTTATTGTGAATCACGACATCTTCTCTAATCAGGTCATCACACTGTAAAATGTGAATATTCACCTTTGAAAAATACTGGTCGCTGTCTGATAAAATGGAATAGGTTTCTTCTAAAAAGGCTTGTATCAGCTCGCCAGAACAGGACATAGATGTATCAATTGCAATGACAAAGTCCTGAATCTTCATCGTCTCCTTCCATTCTAAGGGTTCGATAAATGGCATGTTGCCGTACATATTTAAACCATAGGTGTAATAAGTGTAATCAAAGCTGTCTAAATCCACCGTCGCTACTTCTCGCAAAACGGCAAATTTGCGCAAAAATTCGGAATAATTATAGCGTTTTCGATTTGCGATCTTCATCTGCTGCATCGCGGGATCGCCTTCGCTTTTTCCTGCCTCATCGCCTAATTGTTCCATCTCCATCTGTACTTTTCGCTGAATGTTGTCCCATTTTTGCTGACGTTTTGGAAGTGGCGGCTGATTTGGTTGTCTGTTATCCTCTCTCCAGAAAGAATGGTCGTCTACTTCAAATTCACCGATCATATCGTAAAATTGTTCCGGTGTCATGCTGGCCTTAAATAATACGTCATAGACACGCTCAGCTGTTAATACGTCCATCTCTGAGAGAAACATTTGATACATGTGATGACGCTTACCACTGACCGGAAGCCTGATGCTTTCTTTATTCCAGTTATCTAAAATGGACTCAACCACGATATCGCAGGCTAAATTCCAATAATCGATGAGACGGTCGCCCCGGTGAAACAAATGCCCATAAAGACAGTGAAGCATCATATGAACGTAGCTTCGATTCATATATACTCTGCCTTTTTTGTAAGTATTGATTACATATATATCATTAAAATAGATTTTATCGCCCTCCGTACCGAAAAACTTGGTCGATTCATTTCTCGCAAAGCCAAATGCGTAGATGGCGTTGTCAAAATGACGCATGGACATGAGAAGTTCCGTCCTTGTCGATGTCCAGATGCTCATACATATTTTGTTTAATCGTTTGTAAATACTTTCTGCCATTAGAATTCAAACTCCTGGTCAAAGGAAAATTCCTGATCCATCTGTGAAAAATGCTTGTTTCGATATTCCATCAGAAATGCCATTGTTTCGATCTTTTTCTGTTCGGATGCCATGGAAAGATAATCATCCATCGCCCATTCGACAAACAACTCATAATCGCCTGCAAGTCTTAATGCCTGTTGATTATTCTCATTAATCATTCGTCTGATAAAGCCGTCCCCGTTCTCCTGAAGAAATGCTACGTACTTTCTTTTATCATTTTCTTCTAATTTATAAGGAAACATAAGTCGATTCATGGCAAGCTCATATACCGTATTGATATGTTCTTCATTCTTAGCCATAAAAAAGAGCCAGTCGTATTCGGAATAGCTGATTTCTTCTCTTCCAACGCAGTTTTGATAAGCATGCCCGGATCCAATTGGTACCTCATGGAATACTTTGGAACAAACATCTAATTCATAGTCGTACATATATCCTGGCACAACTAATTTTGCCATGCCGTCTTTATGTACAACGGAAATACAAATCTGGTGAGACATATCATTGATCACATTTTTAATGCATCTTGTCTCGCCTTCGGATGCGTCTACCACGATGTCGTAAAGCTCATGACAGTTTTTAAATGCTCCGTCCTCGATCTGCTTTAAATGACCTGGAAGGGTGACTTTTTTAAGTGCACGGCAATTGTAGAAAGCGTGACGATCAATACGCTCCACACTGTTTGGCATGACCACTTCTTCTAGGTCTCTAATGTGGCTGTATTCGTATTTGTCAATCATGTTTGTGCCTTGTGGGATCTCTAAATATCTCATTTTCTATATACCTTTCCTTCTAGTCTCACATTATATACCATTTCGACAAATGTTCCAAATAAAATACATCTTTTCGTAAAAATTATGTTTTCTTTTC
>JAKSRP010000055.1 GCA_024403555.1 Lachnospiraceae bacterium
AACACCTTGATTTATACTAGGCTCATAAGATAGAAAGGATAACACAACCAGCAGAGATGAAAACTCCTTCCTGTATTGCTTAGTGAATCAGGGTGTTACTACACCGATGGGGATGTATTCATATATAGATAAACTGTATGTGTGCAGTTTCCTAAAAGAGGGGCTCTTGTTCGTACGGCAAGAGCCATTCTTTTTGATATACGAAATTGGAGATGCAATTTGCCGAGTAAAAAAGTCGTGATTTGATCTTTCGGAGACTGCTTTGCGAAGAAATATCTTAAAGTTTCACGCTAGATTTTCAAAAGAACTCAAACCGATAATAATTTGACTTTCACTTCCTAATCTTCTATAGTTAAATTATGAAATGAAAGTAAGAACGGAGTAGATAATATGAAACCAGTCATTGGAATTATACCTTTAGTAGACGTAAAGCAGGATAGTATCTGGATGTTACCAGGATATATGGATGGCATTTCTCAGGCAGGCGGACTTCCTTTTATGATGCCACTTACCGAAGATCAGGAAGATATTGATCAGTTAGTAGATATGTGCGATGGCATTTTATTTACGGGTGGACAGGATGTATCCCCGGAAATGTATGACGAAAAGCCAATGCTCGAACTGATTGATTGCTATCCAGCACTTGATCATCTTGAATCTAAGATTTTCAAGAAAGCATATAAGCAGAATAAACCGATTTTTGGTATCTGCCGAGGCATTCAGTTTATCAATGTTGCTATGGGCGGTTCTCTTTATCAGGATCTTCCAATGCAGTTCTGCTCTGATATCAACCATCAGCAGACACTTCCATATGACCAGCCATGGCATAAAGTACGTTTAATCGAAGATACACCACTTGCCAAGCTTCTCGGTACAGACAAAATTGCCGTGAACAGTTATCATCATCAGGCAGTTCATGTACCTGCATATGGCCTCACCCCTATGGCAATTTCTGCAGACGAACTGATTGAAGCTATTTATGATCCGGAAAAGAGATTTGTCTGGGCAGTTCAGTGGCATCCAGAATGCTGTTTAGAAAATGATGAAAACAGCAGAAAGTTATTCAAGACATTTGTTGATGCTTGCAAACCATTTGAAGTGCTTAACATTGAAGAAGATGTGGATTTTGGATGCGAAGAAACAAAAGAAGTGATGGCGGTTGTTACCATGAAGGATTTCGATGGAAATGAAGTGAAAGTAAAACAGCCAGATAAACTCTTATATGCAAGAAAAATCAAAATCGGAGATAAAGTAATCTACGATGTGGATGGATATTTGAGAAAATAGAGATAAAAGGGACCTCTCAAGATGCTTGGGAGGTCTTCGTACTCTATTGGAAAGAGTGATAAGACACAAAAATAACCGCCACAAAACAGTCAATAAGTGGCGGTTATTTCAAATAACATAAAACTTAAATTGGCTAACCGTCTATCGGTAGCATCTTTAAATAAATGATAGCATTGTCTACTAACCGTGTCAATGCTTACAGATTGGAGCAATATTATGAAGAAAAAATCTAGAATGCCTCAAATTGGGGAGGCAGTATTTTGTATAATTTATTTAGTTTTTGATATAATCGCAGCGTGGATTCTCCTGACGCATGTAGAAGGGCGAGAATATATTAAATTATTTGGAATTCTCACACTCGTTCTTGCAGGTGGCGATGCATTTCACCTCGTGCCAAGAATATTGAACGCCTTTAAGGAAACATTTGACGGGTATGAATTCTGGGCGGGGTTGGGACTTATGATCTCATCCATTACGATGACCATCTTTTATCTCTTGCTTTATCAGGTTTGGGGTGCACTTTTTCCGAACAGTATGACTTCAGGAATTTTACTCATCCTTCTATATGGATGCGCATTCCTAAGAATCATTTTATGCCTGTTTCCACAAAATAACTGGTTCAAAAAAGAAGGCAATCCTAAGTGGGGAATCTATCGCAACGTACCATTTGTCGTTGTAGGCTTGATTATGATCCTGTTATATGTCAATGTAAAAATGTATGCGATGGCCATGGCGATTTTAATCAGCTTTTGCTGTTATATGCCGGTTGTGTTATGGGGCAAGAAGCACTCGATGGTGGGGATGCTGATGATGCCGAAAACGGCAGCCTATATGTGGATGATTGGCATTGGACTGAGTTTATTATAAAAATGGATTGAAAGGGAATGGTGATATGATGGAAAAGAAAGCAAGCGCAATTATTGAAGCATGTAAAACTGCGAAAAGCACAAACCCAATCGAAATATTTAACACGATCGCAAAAGAGGACTTTGTAGCGATTCATGGGCCGGAGCATCATGTCTTAGACGGCGCAAGCATCCTAACTGCATATAAAAATGCGGGTGGAGAGATTAATTTAGAAAATGGACTTGCATGGATGATGGAGCAGGGACTTAAGATGCCAGGTGCAGCCTGCGGATTCTGGGGCGTTTGTGGTTCCGTAACTTCTATTGGAGCAGCACTTGCATTTATTGATGGAACTGGTCCACTTTCCACCGATGGAAGCTGGGGTAAACACATGGAATTTACTTCAAAAGCGGTTAAACGAATGGGAGAAATTAACGGACCAAGATGCTGCAAACGCGACGGATATATCTCCTTAGAGGCGGCGATTGATTTTATTAATGAAAATTACGACGTGACATTAGAAAAGAGTACAATCAGCTGTGATTTTTCACCGGAAAATAAACAATGTATTGGAGAAAGATGCCCATATCATAAGTAGAAAAAAGCCGGCTGTGAGAGCAGTCGGCTTAAAATTTCCCCATATTAAATCATTTCTTCTCAGACAGGAACAATCCGATCAATGTGAGGAAGGTTCCGGCAATGGTCATTTTTGTGAGTGGCTCATGAATTAAGAAGTAGGAAGCCACAACGGTGATGACCGGGCCTAAGTAGATGTAGATGCTGGTGGCCATGATACCGATTTTAATCGAAGCCCAGTTCCAGGCTACGAAGCAGATCGCGGAGGCAATCAAACTTAAGAAAATCAAGTTGGCTGCAACTTTTGGCGCGAGCATTGCGGCAAATGGTATCTCACCGTGATTTAAGTACAAAAACATTGGAATCATAAATAACAAACCATAGCTGTTGATACGACGAGTGTTCGCGATGGTATTCGTTCCGAGAGCATTTACCTTCTTTAAAAAGACAGAATACATTGCCCAGGAAGCAGCACCGAGGATGCCCAAGAAGTCGCCAAATGGATTGACCGAAAGCTTACTTCCGTTAAAACTGATGAGCGAGATTCCGATCATGGCAAGAACAAAACCTAAGTAGAAGAAGCGCCCAAGCTTTTCCTCATCACGATAAAAAATCTTCATTGCAATCGCTGTAAAGAACGGAGCCGTCGACATGATGACACCGATATTTGACGCCATGGTGTAGGTCAGCGCGAAATTGTCGCACATATAATATAAGAATACACCGAAGAAACCGCATCCTAGAAAATATAACTCATTCTTTCCCTGGAATTTCATACGCTTAGGATAGATGACATAAAGAAGAGCTACCCCGATGACAAAACGAATGACGAGAATCTGCAGTGGTGAAAGAACTTCTAATAAAACCTTGGTGGAAATGTAAGTCGTGCTCCACACAAGAATACAAAAAAGTGCCGATAAGTGTCCATATAACATAAATGTAATCCTCCAAATTTTCATCGCCGCGTGACGCGTTGTTGTCACACAGACAAATTCCATTATAGAGGTCAAATGACAAAAAGGCAATTCTTTGCTATAATAAACATAATCAATTTCAGGAGGAATATAGAAATGAAAGAAGTATACGATTTCTTAAAGAAATGTGGCACATATTACCTTGCAACAGTAGAAGGTGATCAGCCAAGAGTTAGACCATTTGGAACCATTGATTTATTTGAAGACAAGCTTTACATCCAGACAGGCAAAGTAAAAGACGTTTCCAAACAGATTCAGGCAAATGGTAAAGTGGAAATTTCCGCATTTGACGGACAGACATGGGTACGTATCGCTTGTACATTAGTTCGCGATGATCGCATTGAACCGAAAAAACATATGTTAGATGAATATCCAAATCTTCAGGCGATGTACAAACCAGAAGACGAAAATACAGAAGTTCTTTACATGAAAGACGCTACAGCAACATTTTCAAGCTTCACAGCAGCTCCAAAGACTGTAACATTCTAAGATGATTTTATATTTTTGCAACGACAGCAAGCAGGAGCGCGTGCTCATGAATTCCCGCTATGTGGAAGATATTTATGATTCGCTCATTTTCTTTTTTGAGGATCACAAGATGAGACCACGATTTTTGCACCTCGACGACAGCGTGGAAGGCGAATGGAAGATTACCTTTGGCAGTTTGACAGAATATTTTCATGTGACTGGTGTGACGAAAGAAGATTTAGAAGAACTTCGAGAGATTCAGCAGGAGAGATAGAGCGAAGCGAAATGCTTGATTTTGTGGGAGAAAAGATTTAAATATTAAAGGGTAGGAATATTAATTCCTACCCTCTTTTTCTAAACAGCCCAAAAAATTCCTGTGGGATACCAAATCCTAGAGAAATTCCAACTGCGATGGCCATCGCAATTTCAAGTGCCATGAGTCCATGGTGCATGAAAAGGTACTGATCCTTCATGAACATGTAGTAAGCGGTGTAGTAGATGCGGCCGCCGGGCACCAACGGGAACAGTGCTGCAAGCAGGTACACGGTGACCGGGCAACGACGGTAGGCCGCCATGGCACGACAAAAAATCGTTGTTCCGATAGAAGCAAGCAGGATGGATAACACAGAATTCCATCCGATGCCTTCATTAAATAACAGATAGATGATCCAGCACACCCCGCCGGAAAATCCGATATAAATAAGCTCTTCTTTTGGCCCGTTAAATACAATTCCAAAACCAATCGTAGCGAGCATACACATAATAAAGTGAATTACAAAAGTCATTTCAAACCCTCCTACAATACACTTCCGAAGAAATAAAACGCGATTCCAACTCCGATGGCAAGCTCGGCCGCCCCCATCAAAGCATCAATCAGATGAAACCATCCCGACAAATAATCCGCATTGAATAAGTCACGGATTCCGGTTGTAAATGTCGTTCCCGGAATCAAGGCAAAAATCCCGCCGATGATCAGCATATCCAGATCCACCGGGTAGACAAATGCAACGACAAAAATACTAAACAATGTAATAAGAAAGCTTCCACCGACATTTAAAAGCACCCCGGAGATGTTATGTCTGGTTGCGAGCAGCGTAAAATCACGTAAAAATGCACCAATCAAAAATCCAAATATGCAATCGATCGGGCTCGCTCCAATAATATAGATAAAACCAGCGCAACCAACACCACACGCCAGTGCCTGAATTTTATCACTGTAAGGCCCAATGTCGTGACAACGATTAAGCTCTTCTCGCGCCTGTGGTACAGAAACATTAAAAGAGCAAATGTCTCGCGAGAGCTGATTTAATTCCTTAATTTTCTTAAGATGCAACGGCCCGGTTTTTACCTGACGAATAATAGTGTCCGTCTCATCCGAAGCCTCCCCGCAATCCGCAAATATTCCATTTGAAAAGATAAAAACATTATAATCTGTATAATCATAAGCCTCGATGATACGGCGAATCGTCTCTTCCACACGGTAGATTTCGGCACCATTTTCTAAAAGAGCCTGCCCCACATCGACGGCCAGTGTAAGAATCACTTTCTGTTCAGTCATAATCAATTTCATCCTAAAATACGATTAGAATGATAACACCAGGCACATGGATATACAATCAAATTATAAACAAGTATGATGTAGATTTTTGTAGGTTTTTGCATTGTCGTTAATGGGTTGGAAAATGATGCCATTTGAATTGTAGAAGAAGGAAAATAAAGGTATAATAATTGATAGTGGGAATTTTGAAAACGAATCAAAAGAATAAATTACATTGGAGAAACAACGATGATTATCAGACAGAATATTTACATGAACACATTACAGAGGGAGCGTGAAGTAGTAATCTATCTTCCAGATGATTATGAAACTTCAGGAAGACGCTATCCAGTAATGTATATCAATGACGGACAGAATGCATTTTTTGATGACCAGGCTTATCTTGGCAAGAGCTGGGGATTTATTGATCATGTTCGTTGGAACAATGAGCAGGTGATTATGGTAGCAATTCCTTGTAACTTCGAGCCAGGCATGCGCGAGATGGAATATGGCCCATGGGAAACAGAAAAATTTGTTACAATCATGGAAACAGGCAAGAGTGAGCCAAACATCGGTGGCGAAGGAAAGGCTTACGTGGACTTCTTAAAGGATGAGTTAAAACCATTTATGGATGCGAATTATCCAACCGATCCAGAGGATACTGCTATTGTAGGAAGCTCCGCAGGAGGCAACATCTCCCTCTATGCAGCACTCACATATCCGGAAACATTTGGCAAATGTGCGGCTTTATCCTGTGCAATCTGGTATTATCCAAAACAGTTCCAGGCATTGGTTCGTGAGGCAGATTTGTCCAAGTTAAAATGCCTTTACTTAGATGTAGGTTCTGATGAAGGAAACGGCAACAGCTCAATCAGCAATTTATATCGTTATGATAATAATGTCATTTATGAGATGTTGATGGAAAAAGAAAATAATGAATGTGTTCATTATGCGTATTATGACGGTGCACGCCACAGTGAAGAAGAGTGGAGAAAGCGCGTGCCAGCATTTATGTTCTTCTTTTATCATGGATAGAAAATTATAGATAGAAATTATGCCCCGACTCGGTGAGTCGGGGTTTTTTGATGCAAAAATTATCTCCTACTCGCTGTTATCCACACCTGCGTGTGTATAACTGATCAATTCTTCGTGTATAGGATGTTAATTCTTTTGTGGAAGAATTGTGAATGATGTGGGCAAATGTTAGCAGATTGTGTAATAAGAATTGGTTGTTATTTCCAATGGGACAATCGTTTTACATAAGTTGATGATAAAAACAAAAATCCACAAAGTTATCCACATTTATGTTGATAACTTTGTGGGGTGAATGTGAAAAGCAAGTGGAGAAAGTGTTAGGATAATAAGCGGGAATCCTCGGTAATTCAATTGCCGTAGATGAAAGCGT
>JAKSRP010000056.1 GCA_024403555.1 Lachnospiraceae bacterium
TTTACGAGAAATTTCTTATTTCACATCCAATAGTCTCGCGGTCATCGATGATGTAATCGGTACAACCACACACTTTGTATTAAAAACATACAAAGACCATGGTACAGTTATGACTGAACCAGTAGATAGACGAATGGCGGTGACATTATAATGGGAGATAGCAGCAGATTTTTATCCAAACAGGTAGTGGACATTGCTCCATCTGGAATTCGTAAGTTTTTTGATATTGTTAGTGAGATGCCGGAAGCAATCTCTTTAGGGGTTGGAGAACCGGATTTTGATACACCTTGGAAGGTTCGTGAAGAAGCAATCTATTCTTTAGAACGCGGAAGAACTTTCTATACTTCTAATGCAGGTCTTAAGGAACTTCGTCAGGCAATCTGCGATTATTCTGAAAGAAAGTATGCCCTTCATTATGATGAAAAAGAATGTATTGTTACCATTGGTGGTAGTGAAGCGATTGATATTGCGATGCGTGCCATCTTAAATCCTAGCGATGAGGTGATTGTAGCAGAGCCATGCTATGTATCCTATTATCCTTGTGTTACATTAGCAGGTGGTGTTGCAGTTTCTCTTCCTTTAAAAGCAGAGAATGAATTTAAGCTTACGGTTGAGGATTTAGAAAGTGTTGTAACAGACAAAACAAAAGCAGTCATTATGTGCTTCCCGAATAATCCGACCGGAGCCATCATGACAAAAGAAGAATTAGAACCAATTGCAGATTACATTAAGGAAAAGGATTTACTTATTCTTTCCGATGAAATCTATGGGGAACTGACTTATGGTAAGCCACACTACAGCATCGGAGCATTTCCTGATATGAAGGAACGCACGATTGTTGTAAATGGTTTCTCCAAAGCCTTTGCCATGACAGGATGGAGACTTGGTTATGCATTAGCTCCAAGAGATATTATGCGTCAGATGGTTAAGATTCATCAGTTTACGATCATGGCAGCACCAACCATCAGTCAGTATGCTGGTATTGAAGCATTAAAACACTGCGATTACGAAGTGGAAGAGATGCGTACTGCATACAACCAGAGAAGAAGATACTTATTAAAAGCATTTGAACGCATGGATCTTCCTTGTTTTGAAGCAAAAGGAGCTTTCTATTTATTCCCTTGCATTAAAGAATTTGGTATCAGCTCTGAGGACTTTGCAATGCAGCTTTTAGAAGCAGAAGAATTAGCAGTTGTTCCAGGTAGTGCTTTTGGTGCATGCGGGGAAGGCTTTATTCGTATTTCTTACGCATATTCTATTCAGGAATTAAAAGAAGCAATGACAAGAATCGAACGATTCATTACAAAATTAAGAGAGAATCAATAGCATGTTAAATATAGTATTACATGAACCAGAGATGCCGGCTAACACTGGTAATATTGGGAGAACCTGTGTTGCGACAGGATCCGTACTTCATCTGATCGAACCATTAGGATTTCGCATTACAGATAAGATGATCAAAAGAGCCGGACTTGATTACTGGGATAAATTAGATGTGAGAACCTATGTGGATTTTAATGATTTTTTAGAAAAGAATCCAGGTGCAAAGATCTTTATGGCAACCACAAAATCCAAACAGACTTATACAGATGTTACCTATGAAGATGGATGTTATATTATGTTTGGGAAAGAAAGCGCAGGGATTCCGGAAGAAATCTTATTAAACTACAAAGAAACTTCCATTCGTATTCCTATGTTAGATGACATTCGTTCCCTCAATTTATCCAATTCTGTAGCGATTGTAACTTATGAAGCACTTCGTCAACTGAATTTTGAGAACTTTCAGTTAGAAGGTCAGTTGCATCGTTATGAATGGTAATCTATGCATGATGTCTATAAATTGACACAAAAACATTAATATTATATATAATTGACAAATAAAAATGCATATAATACAATGGACACATAGCATGTGATAAGGCATAAATCTAACACACATTGATGAAGCTTAACAGCGAGCTGAGTCACTTATGCTACATATCCAAAAGTGTGTGTAATATTAACAACGCTTTTAGGGTATTCCCGTTTTTTCTTATTAGTGTTTTATGTGAAAAAGAGCACATGGTTTTCCGTGTGCTCTTTTTCTATTAATAAAAGGGAAAATTGTGTTACAATTTTCCCTTTATCAATATACTTATAAATATACAATTGTTACGCCAAGATCTCCTTCGCCGAATTCTGCCTGTTTGAATCGGCTCACGTAAGGATTTTTGCGAAGATATTGCTGGATTCCTTTTCGTAAAGCTCCGGTTCCCTTTCCGTGAACAACACGAACCTGTGGGAGATTTGCAAGGTATGCATCATCTAAATATTTTTCTAATTTTGCGATACCTTCATCTACCGTAAGACCGAGAAGATTGATTTCAGGTGAAATGGTTGCAGATTTATTCATGGCTGTTTTTCCACCATTTGCTCTCTTAGGGCGGTTCTTCTTCGTGCTTTCACGCTGAATTTCTTTTTTCTGATCGTTCATGCTCTTGGTGATTTCTAAGTTTTTGATGTTCACTAAGGATCTCATCATACCCATCTGTACATAAAGATCACCCTTTGCATTTGGAAGAGATACAACCTCACCCTTTAAGTTTAAGGTAGTAACCCATACTTCGTCACCGATGGAGAAGTCTTCTTTGCGATGCTTTCCAGAACCTTTCTTTCCTTTGTAAGCCATATCTTTTTCTAAATCATTCATACGCTTACGTAAGTCGGAACGCTTTTTCTCCATACGTTTTGTATTGTTCTGTTCCGGATGCTTGCCCCAGTTATTGTATTTTTTAATCGATTCGTCTGCCACTTCCTTGGCTTCTGAGATGATCAAATAAGCTTCTTCGCGGGCATCCTGTAAAATCTGAGCACGTTTTTCCTTTACGTCATCCTGTTTTTGTTTCAGACTTTCTTTCAGTTGTTCGATTTCTTTTTTATATGCGTAAATCTTTTCCTGTTCTTCTTCAATTTTTAATTTACTCTGTTCTAAATCAGAAAGTAAAGATTCGAAATCCTGTACAGAATCGTCGATTTGAGCATTTGCCGAAGCGATGATGGTAGAATCAAGTCCAAGTTTCTGAGAAATGGCAAATGCGTTACTCTTACCAGGAACACCTACAAGAAGGCGGTAAGTTGGGCTTAAAGTTTCTACGTCAAATTCGCAAGAAGCATTCTCGATACCTGGTGTGGAAAGTGCAAACATCTTAAGCTCGCTGTAGTGAGTCGTTGCCATCGTCTTGATGCCACGTCCTAAAAGATTTGACAGGATGGAAATAGCAAGGGCAGCACCCTCGATTGGATCTGTACCACCACATAATTCGTCAAGTAATACCAAACTATTCGGTGTGGCATGGTTGACAATGTGGACAATGTTTGTCATATGAGAGGAGAATGTGGACAGATTCTGTTCGATACTCTGTTCATCCCCGATATCAGCAAATATTTCGTCAAAAATGGTCAGCCTTGAACCCTGGAAAGCTGGAATATGAAGGCCAGCCTGTCCCATAAGGGAGAATAAACCAACCGTTTTTAAGGAAACTGTCTTACCACCAGTGTTTGGTCCGGTTACGATTAACATGTCAAATGTATCGCCTAAAGTCAAATTGATTGGCACGACTTTTTTCTTATCTAAAAGTGGGTGGCGTCCCTGCTTGATTTCAATAATACCTTCATCATTAAATAAAGGTTCACTTCCGTCATAGGAGCGAGCAAATTTTGCCTTGGCAAAAATAAAATCTAATCTCTTTAAAATGTCGATGTTATAAGCAAGATCTTCTGCCTCAAATGCGACCTGTTCACTAAGTGCAGCTAAAATTCGTTCAATCTCAGCATGTTCCTGAAGCTCTAATTCCTTTAACTGGTTGTTAAGCTGAACAACTGCCATCGGTTCGATAAATAAAGTGTTACCGGAAGATGACTGGTCATGGATCATACCAGGAAAGCTGCTTCTGTGACCCGCTTTAACAGGGATACAGTAACGACCATTTCTCATTGTGATGATGCTGTCCTGTAATAAACTCTTATTCGATTGAGAATTTACGATTGAAGCAAGCTGTGTGTGAACACGATTGTTTGTTGCCTTAATATTTCTTCGAATCTGTTTTAATGCAGAGGAAGCTTCGTCGCTGATTTCATCGACTGCAATGATACATCTTCTGATATCAAGAAGAAGGGCGGTCATGGAAATCAGTTCGTTAAACATTCCATCTAAGGAATCGTAACCGTCGTCGATATCTTCGCGGTCGCTGTACTGTTTGGCATTGTCAACGATTTCTAAAATTCTGGCTACATCTAAAAGTTCGGAAGAACTCAGGGAAGCCTGTACCTCTAAACGCTTTAAAGAAGCGGTAATATTCTTAAGTCCCGCAAAGGAAATGCTTCCGAAGCGGTAGATACGAGTCAAAGCATCCTTGGTCTGTTCCTGAGCAAGCATAATTTCTGCTAAATCTGTGGATGGAACTAAGTTTTTGCAAACCTCTTTTCCCATCTCAGAGGACGCATGAGTCGTTAACTGATCGATAATTTTATTGTATTCTAAAATGCGTAATGCACGTTCGTTCATGTCTTTCGTCCTTTCTGTGCCGAAAATGGCATACATAAAAATATTTTAGCATACTTAAAAATAATTGTAAAATAAGAGCGTATGAGCTACAATAAATGAATAGCGAATCAGATTAGAATAGGAGATTTTATATACATGAAATATATTAATGAAATGCGTGAAGGAGAGATGGTCTCTGACGTTTACCTTTGCAAACAGAAACAGATTTTAAAGACAAAGGCAGGAAAGACTTATTATGCCTGCTTATTACAGGATAAAACAGGAACAGTAGATGCTAAGATCTGGGATCTTAACAATGGAATCGGTCATTTTGAATCCATGGATTATATTCGCGTGGATGGTCAGATTACTGTATTTCAGGGTGCGAACCAGTTGAATATCCGAAGAGTTAGAAAGGCAGATGAAGGAGAATATTATCCGGAAGATTACATGCCATGCACAGATAAGGATGTGAAGCTTCTCTGGAAAGACTTAACAGAGATGATCAAAAAGACAGAAAATCCTTACATGCGTCAGCTCGCGGAAAAAGTATTTTTCGAGGACAAAGCATTTGCTAAGGAATTCGTGAAACACTCTGCAGCAAAATCCGTACACCATGGTTTTATGGGCGGATTATTAGAACATTCCGTAGCAGTTGCAAAGATGTGTGAATTCTACTGCACTCAGTATCCAGAATTAAACAGAGATTTACTCGTTATGTGTGCGCTTTTCCATGATATCGGAAAAGTGGAAGAATTATCCGAATTCCCACAGAACGATTATACCGATGAAGGACAGTTAGTTGGACATATCGTTATGGGAGCGATCAAATTAGACCGTTACATGCGTGAAATCCCAGGATTCCCAGTAAAACTTGGCAACGAAGTGAAGCATCTTATTTTAGCTCACCACGGAGAATTAGAATTTGGTTCTCCAAAGAAACCTGCATTAATTGAAGCGATTGCACTTTCTATGGCAGATAACACAGATGCAAAGATTCAGGCCTTTAAAGAATCCTTAAAACAGGATCCAAAGAACCCAGATAGTGAATGGCTTGGATATCAGAGAGTTTTTGAAAGCAACATTCGAGCAACTTCCGGCAAATAATAACGAATGCGTCATTCTTTTGGATTAGAAAGTAGAATATTCATGGAATTTAAGAAAAATCAGACAATTACAATTGAAATAACAGACCTTGGAAGCTCCGGAGAAGGGGTGGGCCGTGTAGATGGATTTACCTTCTTTATCAATGGGGCAGTCATCGGCGATGTAGTGGAAGCTAAGATTATGAAATTGAAGAAGAATTATGGCTATGCCCGCATTATGTCGATTATCACTCCGGGAAATGACCGTGTCGAACCAGTTTGCCCGGTTGCTGCTAAGTGTGGTGGCTGTAGCTTGCAGCATCTTTCCTATGAACGCCAGCTTGCATGGAAATTTGACAAGGTAAAGAATTGCTTAGAACGAATTGGTGGTTTGACTGGAATTGAAGAAAAGATGGAGCCAATTTATGGCATGGAACATCCTTATTATTATAGAAATAAGGCACAGTTCCCGGTGGGTGTGAATAAAGATGGAAAGCTCATCACTGGTTTTTATGCTGGAAGAACCCATTCTATTATCGAAAATACGCATTGCTATATTCAGGCGGAAGTGAATGAGCAGATTTTAGAAATCGTCATGGATTATGCAAGAAAGAATCATATTTCATCATACGACGAGAAGAATCATAGAGGTGTTCTTCGTCATGTCCTTACCCGTGTGGGATTTAAGACTGGCGAAATTATGGTGTGCTTGATCATTAATGGTGGCAAGAAAAGCCTTCCAAACCTTCAGGAATTAGTAGATAAACTTGCAACTATCGAAGGCATGACAAGCATTACCTTAAATATTAATAAAGAAAAGACTAACCGCATTTTGGGAGACCGCGTAGTACCAGTCTGGGGAGAAACATTTATCACCGACTATATTGGAAATGTAAAATATCAGATTTCTCCACTATCTTTCTATCAGGTAAATCCTCGTCAGACAGAGGTTTTATATGGAAAAGCATTAGAATATGCAGATCTTCACGGCGATGAAACGGTCTGGGATTTATATTGTGGTATCGGAACCATCTCGCTCTTCCTTGCTCAGAAAGCAAAGAAGGTATACGGAGTTGAAATCGTGCCACAGGCTATTGATGATGCAAAACATAATGCAGCATTAAATGGTTTTGAGAATACAGAATTTTTTGTTGGAAAGGCAGAAGAAGTCCTTCCACGTGAATATAAAAAGAACGGTGTTTATGCAGAAGTCATCGTTGTTGACCCACCACGAAAAGGCTGCGACATCGTCTGCTTAGAAACAATGGTTACCATGGCACCGAAGAAAGTCGTCTACGTAAGCTGCGATCCTGCAACACTTGCCCGAGACGTAAAAATCCTTGGTGAAAAAGGCTATCAGGTGGAAAAAGTCAGCGTCGTAGACCAGTTCGGACACACCGCACATGTTGAGA
>JAKSRP010000057.1 GCA_024403555.1 Lachnospiraceae bacterium
CGGTGGAGCCAAATTATTATAGTTATAGTTGAATGAACCGGATTACCTTTCCCATTTGTTAATACCTGAGGAACGTCGAATAACTGTAAACCACCGATTAAGGAAGTAATGATTACATATACTAAAATCGGTTTTAAGATTGGTAATGTAATCTGGAAGAAGATCTGAGTAGGTGTTGCACCATCTACTTCAGCAGCTTCATATAACGTATTATCAATACCAAGCATACCTGCAAGAAGAAGTAAAGTTGTATTACCAAACCACATGATAAAGGTCATGAATGCGATCAAAGATCTTGTAGCCCATTTGTGGGAGAAGAATTTGTACGTATGTTTGATGACTCCGCAGGAAATTAAGATGGAGTTGATCGGACCGGTATCTGCAAATAATGTAAAGAAGAGCATTGCAAATGCAGAAGCCATGATTAAGTTTGGTAAGTAAATAACTGTTTTAAAGAATCTCTGCCATTTTAAACGAAGTCTGGAATCGGAAAACCAGGCTGCAAATAAAAGGGAGAAGAAGATCTGTGGAACGAAGCCCATGATCCACATGATCAAAGTGTTTTTCGTGTAAATCCAGATATCGCCTTTTGCGAAAATCTTCTGATAGTTTGCTAATCCAATAAAGTTTGGTCCAATCTGTGTAAGACCGGAACGATAGTTTTCGAAGAAACTGTTATAAAATGTTGAAAACAGTGGAATCAGCTGAAAAACGATGAATGCAGCTACAAAAGGAATCAGAAAGATGTATCCCCATCTGTTGTAAGCAACCGCTCGCTGGTTGTCCACTTTAGTCTTTCTTTTCTCTTTTTTCATACAAATACCTCCTGTTACATTTATTCTTCTATACAAAGACCGCTATTTTCTATAGAGGAATAAAGGATGTTCAGGTAAAAGTGATATAAAAATGCCGCGCCTGCCGTAAATGAGCGGGCGCGGCGATTTTAATTATTGTTTATTGTTATATGAAGAATGAATTTAAATCAGATTATTTATCGAGTTCAGGATATTTTTCTTTAACAGCCTGTTCGAATTTTTCGATTGCTTCTTCTTTTGTGCAGTTGCCATCGAAGTAATCTTTCATGTTGTTCTGGAATTCTTCGTTACATCCCTGGTCATAAGCTGTGATGTTGCTTAAGTCAACGCCTTCAATACCTGCACAGAACTTGCCGATTGGGTTCTGTCCGCCGAGGATCTTGTCACCAAAGTCTTTGTTGTCTGCGAAGCTTTCCATGATTTCTTTATCGTTAACGAAGTCAGATTTTTCTGTAACGATCTTTGTTAAGATTTCGTCGTTAGTTGACATCTGAAGCATGATGTCTTTTACTAAGGAGCTGTTGTCTGTGCCGTTAGCACCACAGATCCAAGTACCGCCCCAGTAGAAGCCCTGAGGACCTTCTGTTGCAGCCCAGCCACCGTCGAAGCCTACAGAACCTTTAACGTCGCCTGCCATACAGAAGTCGATGAACCAAGCTGGTCCAAAGTAACAGAATACATTACCTGCTGGGTAGAAGCCCTTGCTCCAGTCATCACCCCAAAGGTCAGCTGTTGTTGTCTGTCCAGCGTCAACCATTTCTTTAGACATATCAACCCATTTCATGAGGTTGTCATCATATTTGAGTTCGCCATCTTCAACCCATTTTGTTGTAACGTTGTTGGAGAATGTACGGTATGTATCGTTAGCAGAAGCAGTTACTTTGTAACCTTTTTTCTTAAGTTTAGCTGCGGATTCCTGGAATTTATCCCAATCAGAGAAGCTTTCCTGGATTTTATCTGGATCGTCTGTTCCAAATACGTCTTTAGCGATTTCACGGTTGTAGATCATAAGACCAGGACATCCCTGCCAGGAAGCACCCTTCATCTTACCTTCGGAATCTGTTACGATATCCTGTGTATATTTGTACTGATCACCTAAATCATCAGCTGTGATTCCTAAATCATCCATAGAAAGGGAAGCAGAAGAATCAACATATTTTAATGCGTAGTCAGCTTCGATTAAGAAGATATCTACTTTATCATCAGCATCAGCATCAGCCTGTTTAGATAAAACGTCATCTAAGTGGTTCTGATATGCGTTGTCAGCGTTAGGAGTAACTGTCCAAACTACGTCAACATCACCGATTTTACCAGTATTTTCATCAACTTTTTCATAACCTGGATAATAATCTTCTACTCTGGTTTTCCATTCGTCGTTCCATACCTGAATGTTTAACACTTTACCATCGTCTGTCATTGTAGCTTCTTCAGCTTTCTTACCGCCGCCACAAGCAACTAATGAAAGAGCCATAAGAGATGCTAAACCAAGACTTAATAATTTCTTTCTCATTAAATAATACCTCCTGAGTTTATTTGGGTTTACCCATAATTAAATGTTTTGTTTTAAAAGATCTTTGACGGATCTTCCTTCTCGTACATGTCCGGTTACGGACAAGTTCTCGACTAAGGTGGTTTTCGGATTTTCAATGTGATCAATGAGCTTTCTTCCAAGTTCGTGACCGATCATAGCAGTATTCTGAGAATAAGTGGTAAGCTGTGGTTCTAAATAATGACTGATCTTGATTCCGTCATATCCTGCAACGGAAATATCATCCGGGATACGAAGTCCCTTCTCTCTGATTGCATTCAAACCACCGATACCGGAAAAATCATCAGGGAACAGAATACAGGTTGGGGGATCCGGAAGTTCAAGGAGCATCTTTGTTTTAGAATAGACAGATTTGATATCTCTGTACGGAGCTTCTAAAATGTACTCTTCTGGAACTTCGATTCCTCTTAATAATGCAGTTCTGTGAAATGCAGATAATCGGTTGTTGGTTACTGCAGAAGCAGCACCGTGAATATAAGCTACTTTTGTGTGACCTTTGTCTAAAATGTATTCCATCAGTTCTGTCATACCCTGTGCATTGTTGGATAAAACAGCGGACACATTATTAAACACGTAATCGACGGTTACGACTGGAATGTCACTGTCAACTAATTCCTTGACTTCTGGTGAATCAAAGTTGATGCAGGCAATTGCTACGCCGTCAAATCCTTTGCTTCTGACATGTTCTAAATAAGACATGGTGTTAGGGCCTGTCTTGGAACAGTTGATGAAGGTGATATCATAACCCTTTTCTTCGACGGTTTTCTTGAAGTTATCAAGAACGTCTGCGAAATAGTCATGAGTCAAACCGCTACGATTGTCATCTACAAATAAGACTCCGATATTCTGTGATCTCTTGGTCTTTAAGGCCTTGGCAGCTAAATTTGGTCTGTAGCCAAGTTCCTTAGCAACCTGTTTCACCTTTTCTTTTGTAGCCTGACTGATATCACTCTGGTCATTGAGTGCCTTACTAACTGTGGCAGTAGAAACGCCACAAGCTTTCGCGATGTCTTTTAATGAAGCCATATCGTTTCCTCCTGCGTTAAAATTAGTAAAATGAAAGATTCGAAACAACTTAATCGTTTTCGTAATTTAAATATACACTAAAATGTACAAAAAAGCAACTAAAATGTGACAGTTTTTAGTAAAGTTATCAAAAAACAAGAAAATGATAAAAATAATTGTGTATACTATTCGATAATTTCTGATTTTAATTGCAATTTATTCATAGAAATACTATAATTAGAGTAATATCGGACGAAATCGATTAAGTAAAACGATTGACATAGTCCCTGAACGAGAAAGAAATAATATGCGATAGAAAGAAGGGTGATTTTTATGAAGTTCGGATACTTCGATGATCAGCGCAGAGAGTACGTAATTACAACGCCTAAGACACCTTTGCCATGGATTAATTATCTTGGCAATCAGGAGTTCTTTTCGTTGATTTCTAATACATCAGGTGGATACAGCTTTTATAAAGACGCGAAACTTTTACGACTTACACGTTATCGCTATAACGGAAGTCCGATGGATCAGAATGGGCATTACTTCTATATTAAAGAAGAGGATACAATCTGGAATCCAGGCTGGCAGCCGGTTCAGACAGAGCTTGATTCCTATGAATGCCGTCATGGTCTGGGTTATTCCATTTTTGAATCCACTAAGAATGGTCTTCGTGCAAAGCAGGAAGTATTTGTCCCAATGAATGCAACCTGTGAAGTGGCACGTGTGACACTGACGAACGAAACAGACAGCGAAAAGTCTGTTGATTTATTCAGTTATGTGGAATTTTGTCTCTGGAACGCACAGGATGATTCCACAAACTTCCAGCGTAACTTCTCCATCGGTGAAGTGGAAATCGTAGGCAGCACCATTTACCACAAGACGGAATATCGTGAACGTCGTAACCATTATGCTGTTTATTCGGTAAATGCTAAAGTAGATGGATTTGACACTGCAAGAGATGAGTTCGTTGGTTTATATAATGGACCTCATAATCCGCAGGCAGTAAGAGAAGGCAAGTGCAGAAATTCTGAAGCCCATGGCTGGGCTCCGATCGGCGCGCATCACCTTCACAAAGACCTTGCACCAGGCGAGAGCATTTCCTATATTTTCGTGCTGGGCTATTGTGAAAGTCCTAAGAATAAGAAATTTGTGGCTCCTGGCATTATTAATAAGGAATACGCGGATGAACTTTTAGCCAGATTTCAGACAGATGAACAGTTTGACGAAGCATTTGCCGAACTTAAGGCTTACTGGGACGGCTTATTATCCGTATTACAGGTAAAATCCGAAGATGAAAAATTAGACAGACTCGTTAACGTATGGAATCAGTATCAGTGTATGGTTACCTTTAATATGAGCCGAAGTGCAAGCTACTACGAAAGTGGTATGGGACGTGGCATGGGATTCCGCGATTCCTGTCAGGACTTACTCGGTTTCGTGCATTTGATTCCGGAACGTGCAAGAGAGCGTATCATTGATATTGCAAATACTCAGTTTGAAGATGGAAGTGCTTATCATCAGTATCAGCCACTTACAAAGCGTGGCAACTTGGATGTAGGAAGCGGATTTAACGATGATCCATTGTGGCTCATTGCAGGAACAGCAGCTTACCTTCGTGAAACGGGTGATTTTACAATCTTAGATGAAATGTGTGATTTCGATAATGATTCCACAAAGGCAGCTCCATTGATGGAACATCTTAGAAGAAGTTTCCGATTTACGGCAGAACACAAGGGTCCACATAATCTGCCACTGATTGGCCGTGCGGACTGGAATGACTGTATGAACTTAAACTGTTTTTCTGAAGAGCCGGGGGAAAGCTTCCAGATTACCGGACCATCGGAAGGACCTGTTGCAGAATCGGTTTTCATCGGTGGTATGTTTGTAAAATATGGTCTTGAATACGCAGAAATCTGCAGATACATTGGATTAGAAGAAGAAGCAGCCGAAGCGGAAGCGGAAGTTGCGATCATGAAAGAAGAATTATTAAAAGCGGGCTGGGACGGCGAATGGTTCGTTCGTGCCTACGATGCATTCAAAAATCCGGTTGGAAGTCACGTATGTGAAGAGGGACAGATCTTTATCGAACCTCAGGGCATGTGTGTTATGGCTGGTGTTGGTGTGGAAACCGGCGAAGCCGAACGTGCCTTAAAGAGTGTGGAAGAACGTCTTGAATGTGAATACGGTATTGTTCTTAATCAGCCGGCATATACAACTTATCATTTAGAACTTGGAGAAATTTCCTCTTATCCACCAGGATATAAGGAAAATGCTGGTATTTTCTGTCACAACAATCCTTGGATTGCAATCGCAGAAACGGTTCTTGGACATGGCGACCGTGCATCTTCGGTATTTAAGAAGACTTGTCCGATTTACTTAGAAGACATCAGTGAAATCCACAGAACAGAACCTTATGTATATTGTCAGATGGTGGCAGGCCGTGATGCAGTAAATCCTGGGGAAGGCAAAAACAGCTGGTTAACCGGAACTGCTGCTTGGACATTTACCTGTATTTCTCAGCACATCCTTGGTATCGCTCCAACTCTTTATGGTTTATCCATCGATCCATGTATTCCATCGGATTTATCTGGATTCACATGTGAACGTAAATATCGTGGCGCAAATTATCACATCACAGTTGACAATAGCGCTGGCGTACAAAAAGGTGTTGCTTCTATGATCGTCAATGGAGTTGCTTGTGAAGGCAATGTGGTTCCTATGATGGATGGTGTGACCGATTACGAAGTTAAGATTGTGATGGGATAGGATTTTGGGGTTTTAGAATATAGTTATACATTATTAAATGGCCGTCGCACTTGGGTGCGGCGGCTGTTTTGCTTTGTTGAGGAAAATCTGTACGTGGAATCTGCTCTTATAGGCTTGTAATAATTGAAATGAGTATATGTTGGGGGTGTGCATACCTCTTTTTTGCACTTCCACGTCTAGATGAGTAGTACTTTTTTGACCGAGTACCGCATTCAACAAATCGACT
>JAKSRP010000058.1 GCA_024403555.1 Lachnospiraceae bacterium
CCTACCCAAAAACTACAAAACTACAAAAAGCTGTAGGGTTATCATACAGCTTAGTGTTTTGCATTCATCGTTTAAAAATCCTGAGTACTTACGTACAAGGATCTGAGATTCAATTTGCTTTTTCGTTTCAAGGATAACACCTACTACGATGATTAAGGATGTTCCTCCGAAAGAAACGTTTGCGCTGAAGATTCCATTGAAGAAATATGGAATAACAGCAACAATTACTAAACCAGCTGCACCAATGAAAATGATATGGTTAAGCAGTTTGCTTAAGTATTCTGTGGTTGGTTTACCAGGTCGAATACCTGGGATGAATCCACCCTGTTTCTTCATATTATTTGCAACTTCAATTGGATTGAAAGTAATCGCTGTGTAGAAGTATGCAAAAATGATTACTAATGCGATATACACAAGAAGACCAACTGATCTTAATGGGTGTTCCATATTAAACCACTGTGAAGAACTTAATGCTGCTAAAATCTTTCCAGGGATTCCATTACTCTGGTAGTTTGCCAGGTTCTGGATAATCAATGGAAACTGTAAAATAGATGATGCAAAAATAATTGGGATAACACCTGCTGTGTTAACTTTTAATGGGATGTGAGTAGATTGTCCGCCAACCTGCTTTCTTCCCTGAATTTTCTTTGAATACTGAACCGGAATATGTCTCTCTGCATCACTTAAGATGATTACAAATACTGTTGTAAAGAGAACTACTCCGACAATGATACATCCTGCAATTAATGCTGGTCCGATCTGCTTACCTTTCATGAACTGTTCATATAAGGTATAGAAATCGTTCGGCATTCTTGAAATAATATTAACTAAAAGGATAATAGAAATACCATTTCCGATACCATTTTCTGTGATTCTTTCACCAATCCACATTACTAAGACTGCGCCACAGATTAATGCTGCGATCATTGTTACAATGTTTAAGGCATTGTAGTTGCTTCCTAATGTGCCCTGTTTTGCAAATGCGTATGCCATACTTGCACTTTCGATGAAAGCGAGTAACACTGTCACATATCTTGTGATCTTGTTCATTCGTTTTCTTCCATCTTCACCATCTCTCTGCATTTCTTCAAGTGCTGGAATTGCAATTGTAAGAAGCTGCATGATAATGGATGCTGTGATGTATGGTGTTACGTTTAAAGCAAATACAGACATGGATAAGAAAGATCCACCTGTAAAAGAGTTCAGGAGACTGAAAGAATCTCCTAATGAGCTCTGTAAGAATGCGCTCACCTGAGCACTGTCAATACCAGGGATTGGTAAGAGACAGCCCAGACGAACAATTGCTACTGCAAATACAGTAAACAAGAATTTTTTTCGGAAATCTTTAGTCTTCAAAGCCTTTAACAAGGTTGACATATTACATCACCTCAGCTTTTCCACCTAATGCTTCGATTTTTTCTTTTGCAGATGCAGAGAATGCATTTGCTTTTACTGTTAATTTCTTTGTTAATTCTCCATTACCAAGAATTTTGATACCATCTCTTGGGTTGGATACGATACCTGCTTCAACTAATGCTGCAACAGTTACTTCTGCTCCATCTTCGAATTTATTTAATGCAGAAACGTTGATACCAATGATATCTTTTGTGTTTCTGTTTGTAAATCCACGTTTTGGAATACGTCTGTATAAAGGCATCTGACCACCTTCAAAACCTGGTCTTGTACCACCGCCTGAACGTGCTTTCTGTCCTTTGTGTCCTTTACCAGCTGTTTTACCATTTCCGGATCCATGTCCACGACCTACACGGAAGTTAGCGCTGTGTTTGGAACCTTCAGCTGGATGTAAATTAGATAAATCCATGGTAGTACCTCCTATTAGATTTCTTCAACTTTCACTAAGTGACGAACTCTCTGAATCATGCCACGAATTGCTTTGTTATCTGGCATTTCAACAGTTTTGTTAACTTTCTTTAATCCTAAAGCTTCAATAGTTGCTCTCTGTTTTGGGATTGCTCCGATTGGAGATTTAACTAATGTGATTTTTAATTTTTCTGCCATCGTTATATTCCTCCTATCCTAACAGTTCTTCAACAGTTTTACCGCGAAGTTTAGCTACTTCTTCAGGAGTTTTTAAATTAGATAATCCTTCAACTGTAGCAAGTACTACGTTCTGTTTATTGTTGGATCCTAAAGATTTTGCACGGATGTTTTTGTAACCTGCTAAATCAAGAACAGCACGAGAAGGACCACCAGCGATGATACCAGTACCTTCTGGGGATGTCATTAATAATACAGCAGCACTTCCGAACTTACCTGTCCAGTCATGTGGGATAGATCCGTTTTCATCCATAGGAACTTCTACCATATGTTTGATTGCATCTTCTTTTCCTTTGCGAATAGCTTCAGGAATTTCAGCTGCCTTACCTAATCCAGCGCCTACGTGTCCGTTTTTGTCACCTACAACTACTAAAGCTGCAAATCTCATGTTACGTCCACCTTTTACTACTTTAGTAACACGCTTGATAGATACAACTGTTTCTTCCAGCTCCATGTGGCTGGCATCAATGATTGTACGCTTCATACTAGTTTCCTCCTATTAAAATTCTAATCCAGCTTCACGAGCTGCATCTGCTAATGCCTGAATTTTTCCCTGATATACAAAACCGCCTCTATCGAAGACAACTTTTGTAATACCTGCTGCAACTGCTTTTTCGCCGATTACTTTTCCTAAGTAAGCTGCTGCTGCAACATCATTAGTTTTTTCTAATTCTGCTTTTACATCTTTCTGTAATGTAGATGCAGATACTAATGTATTACCAACTGTGTCATCAATAATCTGAGCGTACATATGATTGTTACTTCTAAATACAGCTAAACGTGGTCTTTCAGCTGTTCCGCTAAAACGGTTACGAATTCTTAAGTGCTTTTTAGCACGAACTTTACTTCTTGCTTCTTTCTTAACCATTGTATTTCACTCCTTTAATTATTATTTACCAGTCTTACCAACTTTACGTCTGATTACTTCATAATCATACTTAATACCTTTACCTTTGTATGGTTCTGGTCTTCTTAAGTCTCTGATTTCTGCTGCATACTGGCCAACTTTTTCTTTATCGATACCTTTAACGATGATTTTGTTCTGACCTTCCATAACAGTTTCAATACCTTCTGGATCAGCCATAACTACTGGATGTGAAAATCCAAGGTTAAATGTAATTTCATTACCTTTTTTAGAAGCTCTGTAACCAACACCGTTGATTTCAAGAACCTTCTGGTATCCTGCTGTAACACCTGTTACCATGTTAGCGATTAATGTTCTTGTTAAACCATGTAAAGACTTCATTTTCTTTAAGTCATTTGGTCTTGTAACAATAATCTGTGCACCTTCCTGTTTGATGTTCATTTCAACAGGTAAGTTCTTTTCTAAAGTTCCTTTAGGACCTTTTACTGTCACTTTGTTTTTTTCGTCAATCTTGATCTCTACTCCTGCAGGGATGTCGATTGGTAAACGACCGATACGAGACATCGTTTTTACCTCCTTAAATTGTCGGAAAGAAATTTGCTTTCTTTCTGTTTTCAGAATCTACTTCTATTATTTATTAAAAACCTTTTATTGAAACTTCAGGACTTTCCTGAAGTTTCAAGGTTATTAAACTATTTATTGCTTCAATTGATATGATTGATTACCAAATGTAAGCTAAAACTTCTCCACCAACACCAGCTTTACGAGCTTCTTTGTCTGTGATAACACCTTTGTTTGTGGAAACGATTGCAATACCAAGACCGCCTAATACTTTTGGCATTTCTTCAGCGTTTGCGTATACACGAAGACCTGGTTTAGAGATTCTCTTAATACCAGTGATGATCTTTTCGTCTTTTGTTGCACCGTATTTTAATGTGATAACAATGTTATCGAATTTATCTTCTGTTGTTACTTCGTAACCAGCGATGAAACCTTCGTTTTTAAGGATTTCAACGATCGCTAACTTCATTTTGGAAGATGGTACTGTAACTGTATCATGTTTAGCAGTATTTGCATTACGAATTCTTGTAAGCATATCTGCGATTGGATCGCTCATTGTCATTGTAATTTGCCTCCTCTTTAAAGTTTACCAGCTTGCTTTTTTAACTCCTGGGATCTGTCCTTTGTATGCTAATTCACGGAAGCAAATTCTGCAGATTCCGTATTTTCTTAAGTAAGCATGTGGACGTCCACAGATTCTGCAACGACTATATTCTCTAGTGGAGAATTTCTGTTTTTTAGCCTGTTTGATTTTCATTGCTTTTCTAGCCATGATCTGAATCCTCCTCTTAATTACTTATTCTTCTTGTATGGCATACCGAATAAAGTTAATAATTCACGTGCTTCTTCATCTGTGTTAGCTGTTGTAACGAAGATGATGTCCATACCACGAACTTTATCTACTTTATCGTATTCGATTTCTGGGAAGATTAACTGTTCTTTAATACCTAAAGCATAGTTACCTCTACCGTCGAAAGCGTTAGGGTTAACACCACGGAAGTCACGAACTCGTGGAAGAGCTAAGTTGATAAGACGATCAGCAAATTCATACATTCTTTCGCCTCTTAATGTAACTTTACATCCGATTGGCATACCTTCACGTAATTTGAAGTTAGCTACAGATTTCTTAGCTTTTGTAACAACTACTTTCTGACCTGTGATTTTTTCTAAATCTTTTACAGCAGAATCTAAAACTTTTGCGTTATCTTTTGCTTCACCAACACCCATGTTGATGACGATTTTATCTAATTTTGGTACCTGCATGATATTTTTATATCCGAACTTTGCGTTCATTGCAGCAACAATCTCGTTGTTGTATTTATCTTTTAATCTACTCACCTTAAGCAGCCTCCTCTCTAATATTAGTCAATAACTTCGCCTGTTTTCTTAGCGATACGTACTTTTTTGCCATCTACTACTTTGTAGCCGATCTTTGTTGTCTGGCCTTTGTTTACGTACATAATATTAGAAATATCGATAGGTGCTTCCTGTTCGATGATTCCACCCTGCTGATTAGCCATAGATGGTTTTGTATGTTTGGAAACTAAGTTTACGCCTTCAACTACTGCTGTGTTAGCTTCTTTGTTGATTGCTACAACTTTACCTTCTTTATCTTTATCTTTACCAGCGATTACTTTAACTGTATCGCCTACTTTAATTCTGATTGCTGACATACTTGACACCCTCCTATAATACTTCTGGTGCTAAGGAAACAATCTTCATGTATTTCTTGTCTCTCAGCTCTCTTGCTACTGGTCCAAAGATACGTGTTCCACGTGGGTTTCCGTCATCTTTGATAATTACTGCAGCATTTTCATCAAATCTAATATAAGAACCGTCTTTACGACGAGCACCTTTAACTGTACGAACTACAACGGCTTTAACTACGTCACCTTTTTTTACAACGCCACCTGGTGTTGCATCTTTAACGGACGCAACGATTACATCGCCGATGCTAGCATATCTTCTTGTAGATCCGCCTAAAACTCTGATGCAAAGTAATTCTTTTGCTCCAGTGTTATCAGCTACTCTAAGTCTTGACTCCTGTTGAATCATGCCTGATCTCCTTTCACTGTCCAAGTTATGAAAAAATTATTTTGCTTTTTCTACGATTTCTACAAGTCTCCATCTCTTATCTTTAGATAAAGGTCTTGTTTCCATAACTTTTACTCTATCACCAATTTTGCATTCATTGTTTTCGTCATGAGCTTTTAATTTGTATGTTCTCTTAACGATTTTGTTGTATAATGGATGTTTTACGTTGTCCTGGATTGCAACAACGATTGTTTTGTCCATCTTATCGCTTACAACTTTACCGATACGGATTTTTCTAAGATTTCTTTCCACAACAAATTCCTCCCTTCACTAAGCGTTAGCTTTTTCTGTGATTGCTCCCTGAATACGAGCGATGTTTCTTCTAACTTCTTTGATTCTGGATGTATTTTCAAGCTGATTTGTTGCGTTCTGGAATCTTAAGTTGAATAATTCCTTTTTAGCAGCTACTAGCTCATTATTTAATTCTGCAACGGATTTTGCTTTTAAATCTTTAACATATTCTCTAGTTTTCACTGTTATTCACCGCCTTCTAAATCTGCGCGAGATACAACTTTACACTTAAGTGGTAATTTGTGTACTGCTAAACGTAAAGCTTCTCTAGCTACTTCTTCGGATACTCCGGAAATTTCAAACATTACACGACCAGGTTTAACTACAGCTACCCAGTATTCTAAGTTACCTTTACCTTTACCCATTCGAGTTTCAGCAGGTCTTGCTGTTACTGGTTTGTCTGGGAAGATTTTGATCCAAACTTTACCACCACGCTTGATGTAACGTGTCATAGCGATACGGGCTGCTTCAATCTGGTTAGATCTGATCCA
>JAKSRP010000059.1 GCA_024403555.1 Lachnospiraceae bacterium
GTGGCGGTTCTAAAGATTCTGGTTCTGAAGGTAAGAAAGATGCAAAAGGAACATCTATCACAATCTTCAACTCTAAAACAGAAATTCAGGAATATTTAGAAGAAGCAGCAGCAAAATACGGCGAAGAAAATGGCGTAAACATCGAAGTTTACTTCTCTTCCGATACAGTATCTGCTCATCTTGCTTCTAAATATGCAGCAAATGAACCTTACACAATCAACATGGTTGATGCAAAAGACGTATACTCTTTAGGTAAAGAATACGGATATGATATGTCCGGAGCTAAATGGGTAGAAGATACAGACTATGCTATCACAGTAGATGATAAAGTATTAGGTTTCCCAACATGTATCGAAGCTCGTGGTGTTCTTTACAATAACAAAGCGATCAAAGCAATCACAGGCGAAGACTTTGATCCAGCTTCCATCAAAACTTTAGATGATTTCGATGCTTTCTGTCAGAAATTAGTTGACGGCGGTATGGAAAAACCTTGTTCCATCTTAAAACCTGACTGGTCTCTTGGTGCTCATTACTTCCAGCAGATCTATGAAGAACGTGATGATGTAAATGGTTTTGTTGATTCCTTATACGCTGGTGAAGTTGATTTAACAAAAGACGAAAAATTCAACGCTATGATGGATACATTTGACACATTAATGAAATACAACAAATGGGGTGACAGCCCTGTTGCTGTAGAAGATGATCAGGTACACCAGGTTATGGCTGAAGCAGAAGTTGCATTCCAGTTCGGCGGATGCTGGGAATGGAATGACATCGTAGATTATGACTACGAAGCAGGTTCCATCGGTATGATGCCAGTTCCTCAGAACGTACAGGATGACTCCACAGGCAAATTAGTTGGTGGCGGTTCCAAATACTTCTATATCGACAATTCTGAAAATACAACAGACGAACAGAGAGAAGCTGCTATGGCATTCTTAGAATGGTTAGCAGGATCTGACGAAGGTAAAACTTTAATCTCTGAAACATGTGCTATGGTTTCCGCATTCAAATCCAATGACGTACCATGTGCAAATGAATTAGGTCAGTTCGTAAAACAGTATGTAGATGAAGGAAAATTAGTTCCTAACTACGACTATGACCCAGATGATCACTACTCCAAGATCGGTGCTTTCATGCAGAAATATTTATCTGGCGAAATTGATCGTGCAGAATTAGCAAAAGAAGTTCAGGAATACTGGTCTACAGTAACACCTGTAGAACACTAGAATTAAATTAAGTCTTCAAGTAATTTTTTCTCAAATAACAAGCCAGTAAAGATGGGGTGGGTCCGCTCCATCTTTGTTGGTATTTACAACGTTTTTTGATATAGGTAAAATGTTCTTATGATACCAGAAGATAAAGTAAAAAGAAATAAACATTATAGATGCTTGGAGTACAGCGCGGATCAGGATTCCGATTTATATTTAATCGCCTGTGGAAAGGAGCAGTGCGATGTCAATGTCATCAACGGTCCGGATGTACGAAAAGGCTATCATCTCCATGTAGTTTTATCCGGCACGGGAACGCTGATTGCCGGTGGACAGGAATTTCATCCTCATTTTGGGCAAATGTTTCTGCTAAAGGATGGGGAGGAAGTGACATATTTTGCTGATGAGCATGATCCGTGGGAATACTGCTGGGTAACATTTAACGGAAGAGAAGCAGAAAAACTGATTACCGATATGGGATTTGTGGATGGCGTCTATGTGGTGGACTCATCGATCGAGCCATCTGAGTTTTTTCAGATTGTATACCGTATGCATGAAAAGCCTGAGATGAATTATTACAATGATTTTCGCAGGACAGGCCTTATGATGGAATTTATTGCTCTCGGTTTAGAGGCGACTGCGACAAAAGAAAAGACTAAAGAGAGAAGAAATGAACATTCCACAGAAACCTATATTAATCTGGCTTTGGAATTTATTCATTTTAATTATGCAACGATTACAGTCAATGACATAATCGAATACATTGGATTTACAAGGAGCTATTTTACTACCGTTTTTAAAGAACACGTGGGAGTATCCTTGCAGAAATATTTGCTGCAGCATCGCTTGATGAAAGCTTGTGAGCAGCTTGTAAATACAGACATGAGTGTTGGACAGATTGCGGCGTCGGTAGGCTATGACAATGCGCTGACGTTTTCAAGAAGCTTTAAAAATGCTTACGGAATCAGTCCGACTGTATATAGAGAAAAACATTCTTAAAAAGGAGTACGAAAACGATGCATCAGATGATTGCACCTACACCACCGATGGGGTGGAATTCATGGAATACATTTTATGATCAGATTAATGAGGAGTTGGTATTTGAAATTGCCGATGCTATGTGTGAGCTGGGGTTAAATGCTCTTGGCTACGAATACATTATTATCGATGACTGCTGGCAGAGTCGCATGCGTGACGTGGAAGGACGTCTTGTGGCTGACCCTGAAAAATTTCCGCATGGTATGAAATATGTGGCGGACTATGTTCATGAGAAGGGTTTAAAAATCGGCATTTATTCTTGCTGTGGAACGAGAACCTGTGCGAATTATCCCGGCAGCTTCGAACATGAATTTACCGATGCAAAAACATTTGCTCAGTGGGGGATTGACTACCTGAAATATGATAACTGCCATCGCCCAGAGAGTCTTCGCACGCCGGAGCTTTATCATCGTATGAGTATGGCGCTTCGAAATAGTGGCAGAAATATCCTGCTTGCGGCTTGTCAGTGGGGGCGAGATGATGTTCACCGTTGGATTCGTTCGTCTGGGGCGCACACATTCCGTTCTTCGATTGATATCACAGACAGCTGGAATTCGATTGCTAATATTGCCTGGGCGCAGCTAGAGAATCAGGCTTATAATGGGCCGGGATGTTTTAATGATATGGATATGCTCGTTGTGGGCATGCATGGAATCAGCATCAATCCGGAAACCAATATGGGAGGCTGTACGGATACCGAATATCAGACGCATTTTGCTCTTTGGTGCATGATGAATTCGCCTTTGATCATCGGGTGCGATATCAGGCAAATGTCTCCAGAAACGCGTAAGATTTTATGCAATAAGAATCTGATTGCAATCAATCAGGATCCGGAAGTACGTGGATGCTACAAAGTCGATGTTTTCCAGAATCCGGATGCATTTATCCTTATTCGTCCGCTTAGTGGTGGCGATTATGCGGTTGGATTTTTTAATTTTTCTGATGTGGCTGCCGATATTTCCCTTCATTTCTGGGATATGGGTCTTTCTTATCATTCAGGAGTGGCGCTTTCTTTCTATGATTGTATTGAAGATGAAGATCTTGGTGTGGTAGAAGAATTGTTGACAAAGAAAGTAGAAGCACATGGGTGTAAGGTGTTCAGATGCACAATCGTAGAGAAATAGAGCGTGAGATGCAATGCGGTGTAGCGCCGGAGGGCGCCGCGAAGCATGGAGAGCGTCTTGATTTTGCGACGGATGGCGTCGTAAAACGAGGTGGAACAATTCCAGATTGGTCGGCGCGACATACATGTAAGAACTGTGGCGTGGCACTTCAGGGAGATGAGATTGCACTATATCGCAAACTCGTGGATCGAGGTGCAAGTACGTATCTTTGCCTAAATTGTCTGGCGGATTACTGTTCGACGAGTCGTAAACAATTAGAAAGTTTGATTGCCTTTTATCACAGAACTGGAATTTGCAGTTTATTTGCAAAAGATGAGTGAATTTTTGGGGTGGAATTTGCAGTTTATTTGCGAAAAATGGCACAAAATATGAATTTCCAGAGTATAAAGTCTGGGTGAAAGAAAATATTTGAAATTATTAGAAGTATAAAACCACAAGCAATCAAAAAGAGTTGCTTGTGGTTTTTTTTGCGCCCGCGTTTACGTCTGAATTGTACGTATATAGTTTTTTCTTCTTATTCGCGTCTGCGCGTCCGCACTTTTGTACGCGTATAGTTTTTTCTTCTGTTTCGCGTCCACGCTTCCGTCTGAATTTGTCGGGACGCAATAATGTAATTTTTCGCAGGCGCGTCCAGAACACCAAATCAATGTGTCTATTGCAATTCTAATTTTCCCACGGCACGACTAAAAATTCTGAAAACGCGTCCTCGCCTACGCCCCTCTCTCAACAAAATCTATAGATTCCCCTCAAAAATCTCCCACTTTTAATAAATAGAATGTTATAATTATTATTACAACAAATAAATTAAAAAGGTGTGTGTGTAAATTGACAAAAAGAGAAGCTGAAGTAATTATTATTGGTAGTGGTGCAGCTGGTATGATGGCTGGGCTTGTGCTTGCGAATGCAGGCGTGAAGTGTATTATGCTTGAAAAGGGTTCAAATATTGGGGCCTGCAATGCATGTAAAGCAGGTGGTGCAGCAATGGCTGAGACCGACATTCAAAAAGAAGAAGACGCATTTTTGAGCAACGAAAAACTCTTCAACCACATGTATGGATTTTCTCGTGGAACCGTTCATGCGGGACTTCTTCGCAATGCCATCAATGAAGGCAAAACCGTGTATGATCTTTACAAGAAGAATGGAATCGGCATGACTTTAAGACCAGATACATACGGCGTAGGTTTCCGCGCACGTGTAGCTTATGACTGCTCTGGCGTGAAGCGCTGGCAGAAATTAGCCGACGATTTTCTTGCTCATGACGGTGAAATCATCTTCAATCAGGCAGGGGAGAGCCTTATTCAGGATGCTGATGGAAAAGTAATCGGTGTAATTGCAGTGGATGATGCTGGCGAAAAGACTGAATATTATGGTGCAAATGTGATTGTCGCAACGGGTGGTTATCTTGGAAATCCAGACATGCAGCGCAAGCATTTTGGTGACATCACGGTTGTCCCTCTGGGAAATACATTAAGTGATGGTGCCGGAATCAACATGGCAATCGATGCAGGCGGCATGGAAGATCGTAACTGGGCGATTTGTGCAAATGAATTTCGAAGCGCAAACCACAAGGTAACTGGCGCACCAGGCATTTTCTATTATGGAATCTGTGGTGGCCTTTTAGTTGACCGATTTGGCGACCGTTTCATGAACGAACAGTATTTATCCGACGAACCATTATCCATCGGCGGCGAAATTTCCTTACGTGAAGGATCATTTTATGCGGTACTTGATCAGGAAATGCAGGATGCTCTTGGGAAAATGACTCCTTACGAGTTTTACGGTGAACCGGCTGAATGGAATGTTGGTCGATTGACTTTAAATAATCCTGCGAAATGTCCAAAACCGGAAGAATTAGAAAAAGGAATCGAAGCAGGCGTGGTTTCTGTAGCAGATGATCCACAGCAGGCAGGAGCATTTTTCGGCATGGCAAGACTTGGTGAAACAGTGAAAGCCTACAACGAAATGTGTGCGGCAGGAGCGGACACAGAGTTTGGCAAGAAGCCTTATTTATTAAAAGCTTTAAAAACTCCACCATACTATGTGTATGAATATGAACCAAGCGCATGGTGCACATTCGGAGGCGTAAAAACCGACGCATATTGCCATTTATTAGACCGCGAACAGAACATCATCCCAGGCGTTTACGTGACCGGCGTTGATAACGGAAGCTGCTACACAGCTCCTTACTATGACAACGAAGGCGCGACCTTAGGAATCGCTTTAGGAACCGGCGTTGTTGCGGCAAAAGCAATTTTAAGAGAACGATAAAAAAAACGGAGCTGCCGACTAAAAAAAGTCAGCAGCTCCTTTTATGTGAGGAAACACTATTTATCATATTTAACATGAATTAGCAAGAATTCCCCTACTTCTAGGAGTGATTCATAGAGAACAGATAGAA